>NZ_JBXWSL010000031.1:0-34056 GCF_059613425.1 Ruegeria sp. BHSA123
GTTTTTCAACGGTGATGTCCCGGATACCGGGGCAAACACGCTGGCCCATATCGCCCAAGCCTGCGCGGAAGGCCGTGCAGAAGAGGGGCGCACCGGCCCTTTGCACCTGCCCAATCTGGACGCGCTGGGTTTGGGCGCGGCTGTGCGGCTGGCGTCTGGAGAGGCCACTCCGGGCCTCGATGCCGAACCCGCTGGACTATGGGGCTGCGCGCGTGAGCATTCGCCCGGTAAGGACACGCCCTCAGGCCACTGGGAACTGGCGGGCCTGCCGGTGCCCTGGGATTGGCATTACTTTCCGAACACGGTTCCGGCTTTTCCAACGGAACTGAGCCGCGCGGCAGCCGAAGCCGTCGGGACCGAAGGCATTCTTGGCGACTGCCACGCGTCCGGAACAGCGATCATTGCCGAGCTGGGCGCCGAGCATATGCGCACCGGCTGGCCGATCTGCTACACATCCGCTGACAGTGTATTTCAGATCGCGGCTCATGAGGAAAGCTTTGGGCTGGAACGGTTGCTGGACATGTGCCGCGCGCTTGCTCCGCGTTTGCATCAGATGAAAGTCGGGCGTGTCATTGCGCGCCCCTTTGTCGGAACGCCTGAGACGGGGTTTGATCGGACGACCAATCGCAAGGATTTCGCCATTCTGCCCCCGGCACCGGTGCTGACCAATTGGGTGCAGGATGCAGGGCGGCGGGTTCATGCTGTAGGTAAGATCGGCGACATCTTTTCGATGCAGGGGATCAACACGCTGCGCAAAGGGTCGGATGCCCAGCTAATGCAGCACCTGTCTGACCTTGTAGACGAGGCGGAAGAGGGCAGTCTGACCTTCGCCAACTTTGTCGAGTTCGACAGCCTGTACGGACATCGCCGGGACATCAGCGGATATGCGCGTGCGTTGGAATGGTTCGACCGCGAGATCGGAGAAGTCCTTAAGAAGCTTCACCCGGGCGACCTGTTGCTGTTGACTGCCGATCATGGCAATGACCCAAGCTGGACCGGAACAGATCACACCCGTGAACAGGTTCCGGTTCTGATTGCGGGGCAGGGTGCTGGACAGATCGGGCAAGTGGATTTTGCCGATATCGCGGCCAGCATTGCCCATCATCTGAACATTCCGGCGCAAGGGCCGGGAAGGAACTTTTTATGAGCGTCGCAGACCTGCCCAAAATCGAACTGCATCTTCACCACGAAGGCGCGGCACCTCCGGCCTTCATCCGTCAGCTTGCGCATGAAAAACGTGTGGATCTGAGCGGTATCTTCAAACCGGACGGATCTTATGATTTTCGTGATTTCGCGCATTTCCTGAGCGTGTACGAAGCCGCTTGCGAAGTTCTGAAAACGCCCGAAGACTTCCGGCGGCTGACATTGGCCATTCTTGAGGAAAGCGCTGAAAATGGCGTGGTTTATTCCGAGACCTTCCTCAGCCCTGATTTTTGCGGCGGTGGCGACCTGCATGCGTGGCGGGATTATCTGAACGCCATTCAGGATGCGGCAGACGAGGCCGAGCGTAAATTTGGTATCACCTTGCGCGGTGTCGTTACCTGTGTCCGCCATTTTGGCGCCGAACAAGCCAGGCGAAGTGCCCATTGTGCGGCCGAGACCGCCGGATACTGGATCACCGGTTTCGGCATGGGCGGCAACGAATCCATTGGCACGCAGGGCGATTTCAAATGGTCTTTCGATTGTGCCCGCGAAGCCGGGCTGCGCCTGACCACGCATGCGGGTGAGTTTGGCGGTCCTGACAGTGTGCGCGACGCTGTGCGCGATCTGGGGGTTGAGCGTATCGGGCACGGCGTCCGCGCCATCGAAGACCTTGATCTTGTACGTGAACTGGTTGACCGGGATATCACGCTTGAAGTGTGTCCGGGTTCGAATGTGGTTCTGGGCCTTTTCCCAGATTTTGCTGCCCACCCCATCGCGAAACTGCGCGATGCGGGCGTAAAGGTTACGGTTTCCACCGACGATCCTCCGTTTTTTCACACGACCATGCGGCGGGAATATGAGATGTTGAACGCGGCTTTCGGTTGGGAGGCCGGGGATTTTGCGGCATTGAATGAGATGGCCCTGAATGCGGCCTTCTGCGATGAAGACACCCGCGCGCGGGTCAAGAAAAGACTGGAGAACACATGAGCGAACATCTGACCGTCGTCGATCACCCGCTGGTGCAACACAAGCTGACGCTCATGCGGGACAAGGGCACCTCGACCGCCGGGTTCCGGCAGTTGTTGCGCGAAATCACATTGCTGCTGGCCTACGAGGTCACGCGCGACATTCCCTTGACCACGCGCAATATCGAAACGCCGATGGAAGAGATGGACGCCCCCATTCTGGCAGGTAAGAAAATGGCGCTGGTGTCAATCCTGCGCGCCGGAAACGGGATGCTGGATGGGGTGCTTGAACTTGTGCCTTCAGCACGCGTCGGTTTCGTGGGGCTGTATCGCGACGAAGAAACGCTGAAACCCGTACAGTATTATTTCAAGGCCCCCGAAAGCCTGAAGGACCGTTTGGTCATTGCGGTGGATCCAATGCTGGCCACCGGCAACAGCTCGGCCGCGGCCATTGACCTACTGAAAGAGGCCGGGGCGACGGATATTCGCTTTCTGTGCCTGTTGGCGGCACCCGAAGGTGTCGCGCGGATGAAAGAAGCGCACCCTGACGTGCGTATCGTCACAGCAGCGCTGGACCGCGAGTTGAACTCGAAAGGCTACATCATGCCCGGTCTGGGGGATGCCGGTGACCGGATGTTCGGAACCAAGTAACCCGGTTTATTCGCCGCAAATATTCTGTAGCCGGACCCAGTCGCGGTCCGGCAGCACCTGTTCCAGCGCCCTTCCCGCCATTGGATCCGCTTCGATCAGGCCAAGAACGGTTTCGCCGGTCACATCACGGGCATAGGCGTAGGGGGTTGAGGGAAGCGCGCTTTGCGAGAACATCGCCAGCAAATCGTCATCAGAAATGGCCGGGCGGGGCTGTGACAGGACCTGCTCGGTATATTTGTCGATAATCTCGGACGTCAGTCCGCCGGTTGTCAGCAGTCTAAAGGCAGAGGTTGCGCCGGTTCTGTCCAGCAAGTCATCCAGCGGGTCTTTGTGCGCGGTCCGCGCCCGTTCAGCAATCACATAGCCCGCTGCGACCGCAGGGTCTTCGTAATCCTCTACCAAAGCACGGCTTAGCAGGACTGTGCCGCCAGGCAGGCTGAGGCTGTCCTGAACGCCTGCGGGCAGAATGATGATCTGCCGTACGCCGGTGCGCCGGGCCAATTGTTCCAGTGAATCCCGAGCATCCCGCGACGTACAGGCCCGGCCCGAGACGCGCTCGATCCGATGCAAGATCATATCGCCGATTTCTTGCCGTTTAACTTGGGGCACGACCGAGACAACATGGTTTTGCAGCGCACCGGGCAGCCAGAACAGCAACAGCGCCAGCACAGCGGCCACGACGCCTCCGACACTCAGCCAGCGCAAACGCCCCGGGTGGGGGCGGGACCGATCTATAGCGCGCTGCAATCGGTCGATCGCTTCAAGCATCGTGGTTTCGGATTCGGCCAGCTCAAGCGTTTCATCCGGATCACCGTCCGGGTTGAATATGGCCGGAAAGGAACCGGGGTTCTGGCGTTCAAGTGCTGCCAGCGACCAGTGGGTCAGTGCCCTGTCATTGAAATCGGAAATGGTCAGGGTGGCTTCGCCGATAGACACCACAACCTCGCGCCGCTGTTCATCGGGCGAGGGGCGCCACAGACCGGTGGCTTCGATCCGCTGGTACTGTTTCAGGGCCGTCATCTGGGTGGGTCTGCTCGAATTTGTTTTGCCGCAGCTTAGCATGGTGAAATCGCAGGGCGCAAACCTGTTGCGCAGTCATTGCGAATTGTGCTGGATACCCGAAAGGATCGAGACTGTCGGCCCACGATCACAATCAGGACACGACTTCATGCAGGCGCATTCCTCATCTTCTGCTGTGCTGGCTTCGGCCCTGATGGTCAGTGCCATGGCAATTATCGGCGTCATCGACAATGTTGTGATCCTTTTGGCCGAAACCGTCGGGCTGTGGCAGTTCCATCTGACCCGTGCACTGTTGATGCTGCCGCTGATAGTTGGCCTGTCGTTTCTGGGGCTGGGCGGGTTGAGGCCCGTGCGGTGGGGTCCCGTCATTTTGCGCAGCGTTCTGATTACCACGGCAATGCTGTTCTATTTTGCATCCCTTGCCATGATGCCTATTGCACAGGCGCTGGCAGGGTTGTTCACCTCACCGATTTTTGTGCTGTTGATCTCCGCTCTGGTGCTCAGGCAACCAATAGGGCCGTGGCGCATACTGGCAGTACTGATTGGATTTACTGGCATCCTTCTGGTGCTTCAGCCAAACCCCGGCGATTTTGACCTGCGCACGTTGGTGCCCGTGGCGGCCGGGTTTTTCTATGCCCTCAGTTCGATCCTCACACGTACACATTGTTCTCAGGAAAGCACTGTGGCCATGCTGGCCGTCATGGTCATTACGCTGGGTTTGGCCGGTGCGATGGGGCTCACGTTTCTGACAATCTCGCCGGTCGTTACGGCAGACGGTGCCGAGGGGTTTGTTACGCGTGGATGGGTCTGGGATATGGGGCCTGCCATACCGTGGCTGGTTACTCAGGCTATCGGTTCTACAATCGCGGTTTTCATGCTGATCAAGGCGTATCAGGTGGGCGAGCCGTCTTATGTGGCGGTGTTCGAGTATTCTGTCATGATTTTCGGCCCGCTTTTCGCTTTTGTGGCCTTTGGACAAGCCATTGGCGTCTTTCAGATTTCGGGCATCCTTATGATTGCGTCAGCGGGTCTGTTGCTGGGGTGGCGCGCCAGCCGATCATCTGACCAGCAAAAAGTTGCCTGACGCGATTGGGTCGTATGTACGTCTAAGCCAGACCGTTTTGTTATTTCCGTATCCAGTGAAACGCCGTGGATTCGGAGGATCGACAAATGGCATTCGTTTCAGAAATGGCAAAAATGCTCGGTGAGCTTTCTGGAGTGTTCACGAAAACCCTCGGTAATTACGCGGAATTGGTCAAAAATGGGCGCAAATATGTCTGAAATGTGACGGGCAGAATTTTTGGTGTTAGCTCATTGGCATAACCGTTTTGTGCCAAAAGGGGGTAAGGCACGTGTCCGAAGTAACAAGTATTTCTGTTTATCTGGATCAGCTGCCAGAAGTTGATCGAACCAACAAAAAACAGGCGGTAAATGCGCGCCGTGGCGGGTTTTTGCACGGCACCAAGATCGCCACGACTGCAGGGTGGAAGCCGGTCGAACGGATCGCGGTAGGTGATCTGGTTCGAACCCTCGATCATGGGTTTAAAGAGGTTCGGCGCATCTCAATAAGCGTTGTGGTCATTCCGGCCGATGAGCGCCGGGTCGAGTACCTGCCGATCCTCGTGCCTGCCCACGCCGCATATAACGGGCGAGCTGTCTGGTTGATGCCCGAACAGGGCATGGCGCTGAACCTGTCCCGGATCAACGCCAAGGCCGATGGACCTTCGGTGTTGCCCGCGCGTTTGCTGAACGGAGCCGGTCGCCTGACGTCACAGGCACCGGGGTCGTCTTTTGAAGTGTTTTCCTTGTTCTTTGATGATGATCAGGTGATCTTTGTCGAAGGCGGATTGCAGGCCTATTGCCCGTCCGGTCGCTTCAACATGCGCGGCGCAACTACGGGAACACGGTATGAAGTCGCGACCGAAGAGGTTGCCTCCGACCTGATCCATTCGCTTATAAGCAGAGGCGATATGTCGGCTCTTGCTAACCCATTGGGTGCGCTGCCTGCACCCATTCCCCAGGAACCGATATTTCCGATCCGCCCGCCATTTGGGGTCAGGCGACCGGGTCGACCGGGACGCCCAAGCGCGCCGGTTCTGTTCCTGCGGCCCGAATGGCAGATCTAACCAAACACTGACAAGAACGATGCGGGCGCATGATGACATGCGCCCGCGTCATTGGATTAAGCGGCTTTTGCTTCGGGGTTGAAGCGACCGTAGAAGCTCTGACCTTTTTCTGCCATCTCGCGCAGCAGCGGCGGGCAGGCAAAGCGTTCGCCGTATGTCTCGGCCAATTGATCACAACGCTCGGCCGCATAGGGCGTGCCGATGATGTCCAGCCAGCTGAACGGACCACCCGACCACGGGGCAAACCCCCAGCCCAGAATTGCACCGACATCGCCCTCGCGGATGTCTTCCAGAACACCTTCTTCCAGTGCGCGGACCGCTTCCAGAACCTGAGCAAACATCAGACGTTCCTGCACTTCGATCAGGTCAGGCTGGTCATCGGCAAGCGGATACTTCTCTTGCAGGCCCTTCCAGTATTCGACGCGCTTGCCCTTTTCGTCATAGTCGAAGAAACCCGCGTTCGCCTTGCGACCCAGACGGCCCTGTTCCTCCATCCAGAAGATCAAATCGTCCGAGGGGCTTTCCGGATAGGCATCGCCCATCGCCGCCTTTGTCGCGCGGGCGATCTTGGCACCCAGATCAATCGAGGTTTCGTCGGTCAACTGGATCGGACCGACCGGGAAACCCAACTGCCGCGCGGCGTTGTCGATCAAAATGGGGCTGACGCCTTCAGTGACCATGCGCGCGCCTTCGTTGATATATGGAATGATGCAGCGGTTTGCGTAGAAGAAACGCGCATCGTTGACCACGATCGGGGTCTTGCGGATCTGGCGCACATAGTCCAGCGCCTTGGCCACCGCACGATCCCCGGTTTCCTTGCCCTTGATAATCTCGACCAGGAACATCTTCTCGACCGGTGAGAAGAAGTGGATGCCGATGAACTGGTCTGCCCGCACCGAGGCTTTGGCCAGATCGCTGATCGGCAGGGTCGAGGTGTTCGATGCAAAGATGCAGTCCTCGGGGATAATCGCCTCGACCTTCTTGGTCATCTCAGCCTTGACGCCCATGTCTTCAAAGACGGCTTCGATAATCAGGTCACACCCTTTCAGGTTGTCCAGATCCGGCGTCGCGGTGATGCGACCCAGCATGGCCTCTTTTTTCTCAGCCGTGACCTTGCCGCGCTTCATGCCTTTGTCGAGATAGGTATCGGTATAGGCTTTGCCTTTGTCCGCAGCCTCCTGGTCGCGGTCGATCAGAACCACTTCCATACCGGCCTGCGCCGAAACCAGGGCGATACCAGCCCCCATCATGCCCGCGCCCAGAACACCGATCTTCTTGACCGACTGATCCGGGACACCGGCGGGGCGCACGGCGCCTTTTTCCAGCGCTTCCTTGTTCAGGAACAGCGACCGGATCATCGCACCTGACGAAGGGTTCATCAGCACGGACGTGAACCAGCGCGCTTCGATTTTCAGCGCGGTGTCGAAATCCACCAGAGCGCCTTCGTAAACCGCGCTCAGCAGAGCCTTGGCTGCCGGGAAAGCCCCTTGGGTCTTGCCGTTCACCATCGCCGACGCGCCAACGAAGTTCATGAAGCCTGCAGGATGATAGGGGGCGCCACCGGGCATCTTATAACCCTTCGCGTCCCATGGCTTGACCAGATCGGCGTCCTTGGCGTTCAGCACCCATTCTTTGGCTGCTGCCATTGGATCGGCTGCAATCTCGTCGATATAGCCTGCGCCCTTGGCTTTCTTGACGTCCAGCATCTTGCCTTCCAGCAACAGCGGAGCCGCGGCAATGGCGCCAACTTTGCGGACCATGCGGGTGGTGCCGCCCGCACCGGGGAAGATGCCGACCATGATCTCGGGCAGGCCGTACTTCGCCTTTGGGTTTTCAGCCGCAAAGATACGATGGGTGGACAGGGGCAGTTCCATTCCGATGCCCGCAGCGGTCCCCGGCAGAACTGTAGCAACCGGCTTGCCACCTTTCTTGGTCTTGGGGTCCATGCCAGCCAGTTCGATCTTGCGCAACAGGGCGTGCATTTTCATCGTTCCCTCGAACAGACCCTTGGCCGGATTGTCGCCCGCCTGTTCTTTCATCACCGCCAGCAGGTTCAGATCCATGCCGCCCGCAAATGACCCTTCTTTGCCCGAAGTAACGATGATGCCTTTCACCTCATCGTCGGCCAGCGCCTGATCGATGCAATCGCTCAATTCTGCTAGCCCATCAAAGGACATCACGTTCATGGTCTTCCCGGGCACGTCCCAGGTGATCGTGGCGACGCCGTCTGCGTCTTTGCTCAGAGTGAAATCAGTCATTGTCATCTCCAATCTGGTCAGCCGTCAGCGGGCTGCCATCTTTGCGTGTGAAGGAGAATCCGTTCTCATCAACCTTCACCATCATGTCCATGTCGCTGTAATAGCCGGTCTCGGTCGGGGTCCGTGTGCCCACCACCAGAAAGGTCATGGGCGCATCGGTCTTGTTCACAAGATGATGGCCGTTGGCCTCACCTGCGGGCCAGGCAGCGCAATCGCCGGGCTGCATCTCGTGCTCGCCATCATCATCGACCAGCGTGCACGAGCCGGTGAGGATGATGGCAAACTCGTCCTGCTTCATGTGGTAATGGCGCAGCGAGGACAGGCCCTGCGGTTCCAGCCGCACGATGTTGACCCCGTATTGGGTCAGCCCGCCCGCATCGCCCACCCGCTGCGCGAAGCGACCTGCGGTCGCTTCGGCCAGCTTGCCGGGATAGGCCGAGCCGCCCTGAAACGGGATCTGAGAAAGATCCAGCTTGGGCATCAGACGCGCTCGATAATGGTTGCCGCACCCATGCCGGATGCAATGCAAAGCGTGGCCAGACCGGTTTCCTTGTCCTGACGCTCAAGCTCATCCAGCAGCGTACCGATGATCATCGCACCCGTGGCACCCAGCGGGTGACCCATCGCGATCGAGCCACCGTTGACGTTGACCAGTGCAGGATCGACATCAAATGCCTGCTGGAAACGCAGCACGACCGAGGCGAAGGCTTCGTTCACTTCAAACAGGTCCAGATCGCTGATCTTCATGCCATTGTCGGCCAAAATCTTCTCGGTCACCGGTACCGGGCCGGTCAGCATAATGGTTGGATCGGTGCCAATCTTGGCGGTGGCCTTGATGCGAGCACGCGGCTTGAGGCCGTATTTCTCGCCAAATTCCTTGTTGCCGATCAGAACAGCAGCGGCTCCGTCCACGATGCCCGAGCTGTTGCCTGCATGGTGGATGTGGTTTACGCGTTCAAGATGGGGGTATTTCAGCATCGCAACCTTGTCGAAGCCAGGCATCTGTTCGCCCATCATTGCGAATGACGGGTTCAAAGCGCCGAGGCTCTGCATATCGGTGCCCGGACGCATGTATTCATCGCGGTCCAGAATGGTCAGACCGTTTTGATCCTTGACGGTGATCACGGATTTCTCAAACCGGTTGTCGGCCCAGGCTTCCGCAGCACGTCTTTGCGATTCAACCGCCAGCGCATCCGCGTCATCACGGGTAAAGCCATACTCGGTCGCGATGATGTCGGCCGAGATGCCCTGAGGTACGAAATAGGTCTCCATCGCCAGCGAGGGGTCAACAGCGATTGCTGCACCGTCGCTGCCCATGGCCACGCGACCCATCATCTCGACACCGCCTGCAATATAGGCATCGCCCGCGCCACCTTTCACCTGGTTTGCGGCCAAGTTCACGGCTTCCATGCCCGAGGCGCAGAAACGGTTGATCGCCAGACCTGGGATCGACTGGTCGAGGTCGGACGCCAGAACGGCCGAGCGCGCCAGACAGCCGCCTTGCTCCATCACTTGCGTGACGTTTCCCCAGATCACGTCTTCGACAGCGTGACCTTCCAGGTTGTTGCGCTCTTTCACCGCGTTCAGGGTCAGGGCGGACAGGCGCACCGAGGTTACCTCGTGCAGGCTGCCATCCTTGCGGCCCTTGCCGCGCGGCGTGCGCAGGGCGTCATAGATATAGGCTTCGGTCATGGGTCTTCTCCTCAAGCTCGATCCGACGGGTTGCCGGGCATCAGGTCATAGGGGTGTTTCCAGCCGGGCTGTTCGGACAAGCGGGTCAGCCAGGCGTCGATATGGGGCCAGTCGGCACGGTCAAAACCGAATGGTTCAGGGTAATACAGATAGCCGCAGCAGCTAAGGTCGGCGTTGGTCACGCCGTCGCCGACGATCCAGTCGCGGCCTTCCAGATGCGCGTTCAGGATCTCATAAGCTGCTTTCAAACGTCCTTTATTGAATGCAATGACGTCAGGGTTGCGGTGCTGCTCGGGTAGGAAATTGATCAGGAACCGCGTCAAACCAGCCATTGAGCTGAGTTTGTGATTGTCCCACAAAACCCAACGCAGAATATCGTAGTTTTCTTCCCGGTCCTTGCCACCGAACTTGCCGGATTTCTCTGTGACATAGGCCTGAATCGCGCCGGATTGGCTGGTGCGAAAATCTCCATCGACAAGAACAGGTGCCTCACCCAACTCGTTTACATCAGCACGATATTCCGGCGTGCGGGTTACACCTTTGAAGAAATCGACAAAGACCGGTTCCCACTCCAATCCGGACATTTCCAGAGCCAAAGCAGCTTTGTAGCTGTTTCCACTTTCTCCGAAGCAATGAAGTTTGATGGTCATGTGCTCGCCCCTCCCAAGGCGCATTTGGCTAGGCCGGATTTGAGTATTTTTGAAAAGCTGAAGGGCAGTAGGTAACCTTTCATCAACCATCTTCGTATTCAGTGGTCGTGCAGTACAGGCTGGAGAGCCGATGACCGCAAAAGGTGAAGTCGTTCCTGTCCTGATGGCGAGTGCGCCCGGTGGCAGGGACGCATCGCCGCTTCATCTTTTCACAAATACTCCCGCCGGAGGCGTCCGGCATTCAAATTAAAGGCGCCGTTGAGTTTTCTCCGCAGCAGTTCACCTCTTCCGTGCCTCAAGTTCGGAATTGAAGATGCGTAGGCGGTGGGTCAGGTTCTCCTCATCAATCACGCTGTTGAAATTCTCGAACAAGAAAGACAGCGCCTCGCCTTCGTCCAGACCAGCATCCCGCGCGAACGCTTTGAGTTTGCGATACCCATCTTCAGTCATCGCAACCGGAAAGCGGCGGGTCAGGCGAAAACGTTTTGGCATTTGGTCTCCTCCGGTAAGCTGGGTCCGGGCGGTGTTGCCCGGACCCAGACTGAGTTCAGAAGTTCGCCGCGTCTAGTGCCATTACCGTGTCCGCACCGGTCTGAATGCGCGCAAGATGCATCGCTGTCGCTGGCAGGCGGCGCGCCATGTAGAAGCGACCGGTGTTGATCTTGGTCTCGTAGAACTCTTTGTCCGACGCATTACTGTCCAGAGCGTTCTGCGCGGCCTTGGCCATCTGCGCCCACATCAGACCCAGGCAAACATGGCCGAACATGTGCATGAAGTCATAGGACCCGGACAGTGCGTTATTCGGGTTCTTCATGCCTTCCTGCATGAAATACATGCCTGCGGCCTGAAGATCCTTGGACGCGGCCTTCAGCGGTTCGATGAAGGCTTTATCGTAAGCTTCGTCCTTGCCGCCGTTTTCTTTGCAGAAGCTTTTGACCATCTCGAAGAAGGCCATGACGTGTTTGCCGCCATCCTGCGCCAGTTTGCGACCCACAAGGTCAAGCGCCTGAACGCCATTTGCGCCTTCGTAGATCATCGCGATGCGGGCGTCGCGGGTGTATTGTGACATACCCCATTCTTCGATGTAGCCATGGCCACCATAGACCTGCTGCGCCTGAACGGTCATGTCGTAACCTTCGTCGGTCAGGAAGCCTTTGATGACCGGAGTCAGCAACGAGATCAGCCCGTCTGCATCCTTGTCTCCCGCGCGGTGCGCCTTGTCGATCATTGTCGCGCCCCAAAGGATGAACGCGCGTGCGCCTTCGGTAAAGCTTTTCTGATCCATCAGGTTGCGACGGATGTCAGGATGCACGATCAGAGGATCGGCCGGACCATCCGGATTTTTGACACCGGTCACATCGCGACCCTGCAAACGGTCTTTGGCGTATTCCAGAGCGTTCTGATAGGCCGCTTCGGCTTGCGACAGGCCCTGCATGCCCACACCCAGACGCGCTTCGTTCATCATGGTGAACATGGCGCGCATGCCCTTGTGCTCTTCGCCCAGCAGCCAGCCGGTGGCTTCGTCATAGTTCATGACGCAGGTCGAGTTGCCGTGGATGCCCATTTTCTCTTCGATCTTTCCGACCGATACGCCGTTGCGTTCGCCCAGGCTGCCGTCTTCGTTCACAATGAATTTGGGCACAATAAACAGCGACACGCCTTTGATGCCCTCGGGGCCACCTGGGATCTTGGCCAGCACCAGGTGGATGATGTTGTTTGCCATGTCGTGGTCGCCGGCCGAGATAAAGATCTTCTGGCCGGAAATCTTATAGCTGCCATCACCCTGCGGTTCTGCCTTGGTACGCATCAGGCCCAGATCGGTGCCACAATGCGGTTCGGTCAGGTTCATGGTGCCGGTCCATTCACAGCTGACCATGTTGGGCAGGTATTTGTTCTTCTGCTCGTCTGTCCCGTGCGCCAGAATGGCCGAGGCTGCGCCATGGGTCAGGCCCTGATACATGGTGAAAGCCTGGTTGGAGCCCGAGAACATCTCTCCTACGGCTGTGCCGATCACGTAGGGCATGTTCTGGCCACCATACTCTTCCGGCATGTCGAGGCCAGTCCAGCCACCTTCCTTCATCTGCTCGAACGCGTCTTTGAACCCGGTAGGTGTGTACACAATGCCGTTTTCCAACCGGCACCCTTCGGTGTCACCAACAACGTTCAAAGGATGCAGGACGTTGGCGGCAACCTTGCCTGCTTCTTCCAGAACTGCGCCGGTGAATTCGGCCTCCAGTTCATCATAGCCGGGGATGTCCGACTGCGAGACTTTCAGAACATCGTGCAGAATGAACTGCATGTCTTTGGTTGGCGCGTTGTAAACGGGCATGTGAAGCTCCCTTAATTCATATGTCCGGAAAGCAGGGCGAGGTTACTCGGCCGCCTTCTTTTCCTGTTTCATTGAGGCGATGACTTTCTCGCCCCAGCGCAACTGCTCTTTCAGATCGTCGATGGCCTGCGTCAGCTCTTCGCGGCGCGATTCCATGTCAGCCAGACGTTCGCACGCGATTTCATAAGTGCGATTCATCTGGGTGACCTGTTGATCGCCCACATGGTAGAGATCCAGCAGCTGTCGAATTTCCTCGAGGCTGAACCCAAATCTTTTTCCGCGCAGGATCAGCTTCAGCCGCGCCCGGTCACGTTTGGTGAACAGACGTTTTTGGCCTTCGCGGATCGGGAACAGTAGTTCCTTTGCCTCATAGAACCGCAAGGTGCGTGGTGTGACATCATAGGTCTCGCACATCTCGCGAATGGTCATCACATCTTCGGTCATTCGTCATACTCTCGTCACTGGCGTCATGAGACATGAGTTGCGCAGTTGGTGGGTGCTTTACAACATGTGAGTGACGTTTACGTAATCCAGACGCTGCGTCACTTTTTAGTTGACGTAACATCCGTGCACGTAAGCGGTTTCCGACGTAATTTTGTTACCGTCGCGTCAACTGATTTCCGGCATGAACAAACGGGTGCGGGGAAGGGGATGCGCACCGGCTTTGACAGGTTCTGCCACCTGCAATGCTTGGCTATGAAATATCGGAAAAGGTTATTCCAGCGACTTGGCCGTTTGGTCGCGCAGGCTTTTGAGTTCGTCCATTGCCTCATCCAGCTGCTGTCGCTGCTGCTGAAGCTCACTCATCTGGCGGTCCGCCATTTCGACAAAGGTGGCCATCTGGGCCTCGTTTCCCTGATCTTCATAGATCAGTAGCCATTGGCGAATCTCTTCTAGAGGAAAACCAAACTTTCGGCCGCGCATGATAAGTTTCATCCGCGCGCATTCCCGGGCCCCATAAAAGCGCGAACGCCCTTCGCGGTCCGGTTGCAAAAGCTCGATATATTCGTAGTAGCGCAGGGTGCGCGGTGTCACGTCGAACTTGGCGCACATTTCTTTGAATGACAAACGGTTGTTGGACATTCCCGGTCTCCTCGTCAGCAACCTAGGCGGTCCCGATCCCAAGCGCAACAGGCAGGCTTGCTCTTTTCCGGAACACCGGCTCATAAAGGCGGTGCAGAGAACAGGACGCATACCCATGGTCGATAAGACAGTTTTAGCCCGCCAGTTTATCGAGGCGATCCCCCATGCGCGGGCATTGAACCTTACGCTCACGCAGATCGGCGAAGGTGAGGCTGAGATAACCTTGCCCTACAACGAAGACCTGATCGGGGATCCGCGTACAGGGGTGATTCATGGGGGGGCGATATCCACGATCCTGGACACCTGTTGTGGTGCTGCGGTGATGAGCCACCCGTCGGCCCCCGGAGGAACCGCAACAATCGATCTGCGGATAGACTATATGCGCGCGGCGACGCCAGGTCAGACGATTACTGCGCATGCCGTCTGTCATCATATCACGCGAAACGTTGCCTTCGTGCGGGCCACCGCAATGGACAACGACACGGATCTGCCTGTGGCGACTGCCTCGGGCTCTTTTACGGTTGAAGGGAAGTAATATGCCAAGACCTCGTCCCGAGCCGATGCAGGTGGTCAAGCAGCGCCGCGATGCAGCCCTACGCGCGCTTGTTGACGGCGTACCGTATATCCGTTTTCTGAACATCAGTTTCGACAGGCGCGGGGATGAGCTGACCGGCGTTTTGAATTTCGATGACAAGCTGATCGGCAATCCGTTTCTGCCTGCAATTCATGGCGGCGTAACCGCTGCCTTTTTGGAGGTGACAGCCGTCATCACTCTGAGCTGGGAACACATATTCCCAAGTATAGAAAACGGTGAGATCGATGCAGATGCCATCGTGTCAGACGAAAGCATCCGGTTTCCGAAGACGATCGACTTTACCGTTGACTATCTGCGTTCCGGCTTGCCGCGAGACGCCTATGCGAGGGCGTTTATCAGCCGGTCCGGGCGGCGTTACGCCTCGGTACGGGTTGAAGCCTGGCAGGACAATCATGCGAAACTGTTTGCGCAGGCCTCCGGGCATTTCTTGATGCCGCAACCTGCCAGAGACAAGAGCTGACCATGCAGGACGCCTCGGCGCCCATCACGCATGGACGGGTGCTGAAGATCGCGGTGCCGATTGTCCTGTCGAACGCCACGGTCCCGATTCTGGGGGCAGTGGATACCGGCGTTGTCGGTCAGTTAGGGCAGGCTGCGCCTATCGGGGCGGTCGGGATCGGCGCAGTTATCCTGTCAACGATCTACTGGATCTTCGGCTTCTTGCGGATGGGAACCACCGGGATGGCGGCGCAGGCACGCGGGGCAGGCGACGCTGTTGAAACCCGCGCTTTGCTGATGCGTGGTCTGATGCTTGGCGGCGCGGCCGGGTTGTTTTTTATCCTCACCCAAGTGGCTGTGTTCGCGGGTGCGTTCGCTTTATCTCCGGCAAGTCCCGAGGTCGAAACGCTGGCCCACGCCTATCTTGAGATTCGAATTTGGGGCGCGCCTGCCACTATCGCGCTTTATGCGGTTACCGGATGGTTGATTGCGGTTGAACGCACGCGCGGGGTTTTTGTTCTTCAGGTCTGGATGAACGGATTGAACATCGTTCTGGATCTATGGTTCGTGCTTGGTCTCGGCTGGGGTGTCGAAGGGGTTGCCATTGCCACTTTGATTGCGGAATGGACAGGTCTGGCGCTGGGCCTTTGGCTGTGTCGGGATGGGTTCGAAGACGGAACCTGGCGTGACTGGGCCCGCATATTTGATGCCGTTCGGCTGCAACGGATGTTGCAGGTCAACGGCGATATCATGATCCGGTCGGTTTTGCTAACCGGATCCTTCACGACCTTTCTTTTCGTCGGTTCCGATCTGGGTGATGTCAATCTGGCGGCCAATCAGGTCTTGCTTCAGTTTCTAGAAATCACAGCTTTTGCGCTGGACGGGTTTGCCTTTTCCGCCGAGGCGCTAGTCGGAAGCGCGGTGGGTGCCAGAGACAGGTATCAGGTGCGCCGCGCGTCTGTCATGACATCGCAATGGGGTGTTGGCGGTGCCCTGTTACTGGGTGTGGTTTTCTTTGTCGCCGGACCGGCGTTGATCGACCTCATGTCAACATCGCCGCAGGTGCGCGAGGCCGGGCGCGAGTTTCTTATCTGGGCCGCGTTGGCACCCGTTATAGGCGTGGCAAGCTGGATGTTTGACGGCATCTACATAGGTGCTACATGGACCCGCGCCATGCGTAGCGCGATGTTCCAATCGGTCGCTATCTATCTGGTTGCGCTGTTCATTCTGGTGCCAAGTTTCGAAAACCACGGCCTGTGGGCCGCGTTGATGGTGCTTAATATAGCACGTGGCGTGACTTTGGGATGGCGCTATCCCAAGCTCGAGGCGCAGGTGGCCTAGAGCAGCGCAAGAAGGTTTTCCGGCGGACGCCCTATGGCGGCCTTATCCCCCGCAATTGCAAGCGGACGCTCAATCAGGATCGGGTTTTCAGCCATGGCCCGGATCAGGGCGTCGTCTGGCGAAGCCTTTGTCAGCCCCAGTTCCTTGAACCGAGATTCTCCGGTACGAATCATCTCAACGGGCGAAAGCCCCAAGGCGGATTGTGCCGCTCGCAGCTCATCGATTGATGGTGCATCCTCAAGATATTTGCGCACCGTGACCCGTGCGCCATTCTCTTCCAGTAATGCAAGACCCGCGCGGGATTTTGAACAGCGCGGGTTGTGCCAATATTCGATCATAGCCAGTCCTCTCGTTTGCTGCCGACGGCTTGGGCTACATTCTCAAAGCCGTCGCGGGCCAGTAGTTCATCCAGCCCGTTCGCAATGTCCGCCGCCAGAGAAATGCCGCCATACACCATCGCCGTATAGAACTGCACAGCAGATGCCCCGGCGCAGATCTTGGCATAGGCCTGTTCTGCATTGCTGATGCCACCGACGCCGATCAGGGGAATGTCACCCCCGGTCAACTGGCTGAGCCGCGCCAGAACACGTGTTGATTTCTCGAACAGCGGTGCGCCGGACAGCCCGCCGGTTTCACCTTTGTGCGAACTGCGCAGTCCGTCGCGTGACAGGGTGGTGTTGGTGGCGATCACGGCATCCACACGGGTCTCGCGCGCAACCTCGGCAATGTTCTGCAACTCGGCATCGGTCAGGTCCGGCGCGATTTTCAGGAAGATGGGCAGCGGGCGAGGCAGCGCATCCCGGGTTTCAATCACACCGTTCAAAAGTGCGCTCAGCGCTGCTTTGCCCTGCAAATCCCGCAGCTTTTCCGTATTCGGGGATGACACGTTGACCGTGGCAAAATCCAGATGCGCGGCACAATGCGCCAGCACCTTGACGAAATCACCTGCGCGATCCTCGCTGTCCTTGTTGGCGCCCAGATTCAGGCCGATCACCCCATTCTTGGGGCGATCAGCAAGCCGTTTTGCCATCACCTCCATGCCTTCGTTGTTGAAGCCAAAACGGTTGATCGCCGCTTTGTCCTCGGTCAGGCGAAACAGGCGGGGTTTGGGGTTTCCCGGTTGGGGGCGCGGTGTGACGGCACCGACTTCGATGAAGCCGAATCCTGCGCGTGACAGCGGCGTCAGAACCTCACCGTTCTTGTCGAAGCCCGCGGCCAATCCTACCGGGTTAGGCAGGTCCAAACCTGCAAGGCTGGTTTTCAGGCGCGGCGTTGCCACCGGCCCCGGCGCAGGCGCAAGCCCCGCCTTCAAAGCCCTGATCGACATTCCGTGGGCGGTCTCGGGGTCCATGCAATGCAGGGCCGCAAGCCCGAACTTCTCGGTCAGTTTCATCCAAACGCTTTCCCGCTTTTGCTTGATCCGCACCGGATCAGGCGCGAGGTTTCTACCGCAGCCTGCCGATGGACCACCGCTGCCCGGTACACCGGGTCAGTCACCATTTCCAGAAACGCATATGCAGTCGGATAGCGTGCGATAAAGACGGCATCCCATACCTCATCAGCCGGTCCGATCAGAGTCGTTTCAAATACACCCCGCCACAGGATGCTTGCCCCGATACGGCCAATGATTGCGGCGGTTTCAGTCCCGTATTTCTGATAGGCCTGCGCCCCGGTCAGCCCTGCGCCGGCCAATTCATGCGAACTGGGATACTGCGCCTCGGCGCGGAACTTCACTAGATTGAGCATCTCGATCGGCTGGTCGCGGTCCAGGGCCTTGAACGCCTCGAACTGGGCGCGATCCGGATCGACATAGGATGTCATGCCATGTCCTCGGGAAACCGATGTGCCGTACCGACAAAAGGCAGCGGACGCGCCCAGACAACATCGCTTAACCTGATCTGACGATACAGATGCGGAAACAGGGCGTTTCCTCGCGACACTTCCCATTTCAGGTCATCGCCCATGGCGTCGGCATCACATGCCAACAGTGTAAGCCCTTCAACGCCGGCAAAATGCTTGGCGGCGGTTTCAGCCGCTTGTTCAGCGGTGGAAAAGTGAACAAACCCGTCTGACACGTCAATGGGTGCTCCGTCTGTGGCGCCCAGACTTTGCAGTTCAGCCCATTCGTCGGTTCGGAAAATCTTGTAGATCAGCATGATGACCTGATGCCCCGCACGGCGCTTGGAATCAAGCTGGATTTCTCCTTTGACTCTCAGTCGACATAAGCGCACGATCCCCGGCAATAATAATAGGGAGTTCCAAGATGTTGACCCGATTTTTAACTTCGGTTGCGGTGGTGGGCCTGACTGCGGGCGTCGCAGCAGCCGACTACAAGCTGACAATTCTGCACACCAACGATTTCCATTCGCGCTTTGAGCCGATCAACAAATACGACAGCGGATGCGGTGCGGAAGACAATGCGGAAGGTAAGTGCTTTGGCGGCTCGGCGCGCCTTGTTACGGCAGTTGCCGATGCGCGCGAGCGCGCAGAAAACTCGATTCTGGTGGATGGAGGTGACCAGTTCCAGGGGTCCCTTTTCTATACCTACTACAAGGGCAAGGTCGCGGCCGAGTTCATGAACAAGCTGGGCTATAACGCCATGACCGTTGGCAACCACGAGTTTGATGACGGCCCCGAAGTGTTGCGGGGGTTCATCGACTCGGTCGACTTCCCGGTCCTGATGTCCAACGCTGATATTCGCGACGAAGAGCTTTTGACGGACAGGATCAAGAAATCGACTGTTATCGAGGTGGGCGGCGAAAAGATCGGCCTGATCGGTCTGACCCCAATCGACACGGATGAGCTTGCCTCGCCCGGCCCCAACGTCACGTTCTCGGACCCGGTGCCAGCCGTGCAGGCCGAAGTCGATAAACTGACGGGTGAGGGCGTTAACAAGATCATCGTTCTCAGCCACTCCGGCTATGGCGTCGATCAGCGCGTCGCGCAAGAAACGACCGGCGTTGATGTGATCGTCGGCGGACATTCAAATACGTATCTTTCGAATGTGTCGGATAAGGCGGCAGGTCCGTACCCAACGGTGGTAAACGGCGTACAGATCGTTCAGGCCTATGCCTATGGCAAGTTTCTGGGCGAGTTGAACGTCACTTTCGATGACGACGGCAAAGTGGTCGAGGCAGTTGGCGAGCCTTTGATCATGGACAACGCAGTAACCGAGGATCAGGCCGCGCTGGACAGGATTGCGGAACTGGCGGTGCCTTTGGATGAAATCCGTAACAAGGTCGTTGCAAGCGCTGCGGAAGCTGTTGAAGGGGATCGCTCTATTTGCCGCGTGCAGGAATGCCAGATGGGCAACCTGGTCGCCGATGCGATGCTGGCGCGCGTGGCGGATCAGGGCGTTCAGATCGCCATTGCCAACTCGGGTGGGTTGCGGGCGTCCATCGACCCTGGCGATGTAACCATGGGCGAAGTTCTGGCTGTACTACCTTTCCAGAACACATTGTCGACCTTCGAAATCAGCGGACAGGGTGTCATTGACGCGCTGGAGAATGGCGTTAGTCAGGTGGAAGAAGTGAAAGGTCGTTTCCCGCAGGTCGCTGGTCTTAGCTTTACCTGGGACCCAAGCGTTGCACCGAACGAAGGACGCGTCAGCGAGGTGATGGTTGCCGACGGTGACGGTTTTATACCGATCGACCCGAACAAGACTTACCTTGTCGTCACCAACAACTTTGTTCGCAACGGCGGTGACGGGTACAAGATGTTCGAAGGCGACGACAAGAACGCCTATGACTTCGGCCCGGACCTTGCGGATGTAACCGCAGAATACCTGGCGGAAAATGCGCCCTATCAGCCCTATGTCGACGGGCGTATCAAGCAGAAATAACTGGGTTTACGACAAAGAAAAAAGCCGCATCCTCGTGATGCGGCTTTTTGGGGAACCGATCAGCTGAAATCGTATTCCGGCCAGAGTTCGGGGTCGATCCCGTCGAGCATCGGCTTGATATGCTCGACAACCCCGCGCCAACCTCCGATAGACTTGGTCGAGATCTTGCTGCGCACCTGATCAATGCTGGCCGTGCGCACCTGTTTCGTGTTCTTTTCAGGGTGCATCATCGTTTCGTTCCACTCCAAATCGCAGAACGCGGCGACCTGCTGGCTGTAAGTTTTCGGGTCTGCCACCAGATCTTCGTAAGGCACCGTCAGAATACGATTGCCGAACACGGCATCCCAATGTGCCATGTAGCGACGATACATATTTGCCGAATGGGCGATGGCCTGCATATTCGAGGCATAGCGCATTCCACCGGCAGGAAAACACCTGATCCATTTGGACAATCCAACATCACGCGGATCGCGCAGCATATTAATAATCTTTGCCTTTGGGAAGGCAGACAGCAGGAAGCCGATACGTTGATAATTGTGCGGCATCTTGTCGACAAAGGCGACAGAGTCGCCTGGAATTGGCGGCATCAATTCGACGAATTCCCGCGCGAGTTCAGACGCTTTGGCAACGTCGTACTTCATGCCTTTTTTCTCATATTCACGCGACAGGTCGGCCCCCAAAGTCAGTTCACCGCAACCGGATATTCCGGGGGCTGAACTCAACATCATTTCCATCAATGTCGTGCCCGAGCGGGGCTGACCCAGTACAAAGATTGGTGTTGGCCCCTCGGCAAAGCCGGACTCTGGTGCATCTGAATCGACGGGGAACAAGCTGGTGATCCGGAACAGTTTTTCCTCTTCATCGGCCGAGACATAAGGGTTGCCTTGGTGCTGAATATCATTGGCCCGCGCGTAATACGGCATGGCGGCATTCAAACCGTCTAACTTTGAAATCAAATGCGCCTTGGCGAACTGGAGTTCCAGCTTATCATCTCCCTTTTCGGAGATGGCTTTATTTACGGCTTCCAGCAGCTCCGGAGCTTCCTCTGTAGTTGCCATTGCCGATAATTGCAGCAAAGCCGACACATGCTCGGGTTCGTTTTGAAGAATGCGCCTCAGTATTGCTTTGGACTCGTTCTTTTCGCCGGTTTGGTGAAGGTCTACAGATTTTATAAGGGCAATTTTTGTGTTCTCGGGGTCCAGCTCGTAGGCGCGGGCGACATCCCGCGAGTTTTCATCGTCAAAGCCGATATTGGCGTAAGCTCTGGCACGTTTAGCAAGAAGGTCCACATTGTCTGGATCGCTCTCCAGCTTCCTGCTCGCATGTTCGATCATCATGCGCCAGTTGGTGCCTTTGAGGTGAATTTCATCCAGCACGCGGTTCAATTCCTGGTTGTTGGGGAATTGCTCCAGCTTTTGTTCGGTATATTCCAGGGCCTTGGGAATTTGCCCGGTCTGCATCAATGCATTCGCCAGGTTTTCGACAAACTGCAGGTCGTCCGGTTTCATCCGCGAGGCTTCAACAAAATGCGGAATTGATTTCTTGTATTGCTTCATCTCGGTCAAGACAAAGCCGGCGATGGCATGATAATCTGAGTCTTTTGGGAATTTCTTGACACCCAACTGGGCCTTTTTCAAAGCTTGCGGCAGCTTGCCTGCTTCCAGAAGGGCCAGTGCTTTGCTCTTAAGGGATTGCGTTGTCTGGTTTTCCATGTGACCCCGTGAAATCCTGTGCCTGTATCAAGAATGTATCGGTGGTTCATTACCCATGTGCGGACGGTTTGCAATAACTCTTCCCAACGACGCAATGGCGCAGCTGTTTTCGGCTCGCCCGGCAAACGCTCTGCCTGCGGTGCCGAATTTCAATGTTTGTCCGACAAATCAGGTACATGTCGTGCGTAGTGGCGAAACAGGGCGCCATCTGGACGCGCTGCGGTGGGGATTCCTGCCGCATTGGTACAAGACCGAAACAGCGGGGCCGTTGCTGATCAACGCCCGGGCCGAGACCCTGGCGGACAAGCCCGCCTTTCGCGATGCTTGCCGGACACGCCGCTGTCTGATCATAGCGACCGGGTTCTATGAATGGACAAAAACGAAACAGGGAACGCGCCTGCCCTGGTATATCCACCGTCAGGACAAAGCTCCGATTGCTTTTGCCGGGGTCTGGCAGGACTGGGGTCCTGAAGGTGAACGGCAGGGCACCTGTGCAATCGTGACGACGGCTGCCAACAAAAGGCTTGAGGTCATTCATCAGCGAATGCCCTTGATCGTAGAACCCGAAGACTGGCCATTGTGGTTGGGTGAAGCCGGAAAAGGGGCCGCGCGGCTGATGCAGCCGGGGCACGAGGATGTGCTGACCTTCCACCGGGTCAGTCCTGTGGTGAACTCGAACCGGGCCAGCGGGCCAGAGCTGATCGAACCTTATGACGCGTGACCTTTTCTTTAGAAACGCAGCAAGCTAAACCTTCGGCATGGCTCTGAAATTTCCTGACCTGACCCAACTTTACGCGCACGGGTATGATACCGTGATCGACGTTCGCAGCCCTGCCGAGTTTGCCGAAGATCATCTACCGGGTGCAATAAACCTGCCTGTGCTGAACAACGAGGAACGCGCCCGGGTCGGAACCATTTATGTACAGGACAGCCCCTTTCTGGCGCGCAAGCTGGGCGCTGCTTTGGTGTTCCGCAATGCAGCCAATCACATCGAACACCACCTCAGCCATCATGACGGAGCGTGGCGCCCCTTGGTCTATTGCTGGCGCGGTGGACAGCGTTCCGGATCATTCACATGGATGTTGCAGCAAATCGGTTGGCGCGCGGAAGTTGTTGAGGGCGGCTATCGTACCTACCGTCGATTGGTGAACGCTTATTTGTACGATGATCCCTTGCCACATCGGCTGATCGCGCTGGATGGCTACACGGGCACCGCAAAAACCGATCTTTTGGCTCTGTTGCACGCACGAGGTGTACAGGTTCTGGACCTTGAAGCGCTGGCCAACCATCGCGGGTCCTTGCTGGGCGAAAGGCCTGGGGGGCAGCCCAGCCAAAAGGGGTTTGAATCTGCTCTGTCCGCTGCGCTGTGCGCAATGAACCCGGCGCGTCCAGTCGTGGTCGAAGCGGAATCCTCCAAAATTGGCAGCTTGATTCTGCCACCCAGCCTTTGGAACGCGTTGTGTAAGGCTCCGCGCGTGAGCATTACGGCTTCGATTGAAGCACGTTCGGCCTATCTGGTGCGGGCTTATGACGACATTCTGTCTGACAGTGACCGATTGCGGGACCGGTTATCACCGCTGCGGTTCCATCGCGGGCATGAGGTCGTGGACGGGTGGCTGCGCTTGATTGATGCGGATGAAAAACAGGCGCTGACACAGGCGTTGATGGAACAGCATTATGATCCCGCATACACCAAGTCCCGGCAATCCCGCCCGGTACAGGTGTTGGCCAATCTCAATATCGCAACTTTGGACAATGCGGGGCTGAGCAACGCGGCCGCGCAAATTGAAAGCCTGCTGGATCAGCTGTGAATGCGCAAGCCGGGTGTGCTGGTCAGTTGGCCAATGATCATTGCCGGATATCCCGCGTCCAGAAGATCTTGCAGAAGAGTATCGGCGTCCTTCGCATTCACGGCGGCCAGCAGGCCCCCGGCTGATTGCGGATCAAAAAGCAGCGCCGCCTTGCCCCCGGACGGAAGATTGGGCGCAATCGCGCTGTTGTCAGCAAAAATCGTTGACCGGACCCCCTGATCCGTCAGCGCAAGAGCACCGTCCATAACCTTTACAGCGTCCAGATCAAGCATGGCGCCGCAATGCGATGCGTCGCAGATGCCTTGCAGATGCCCGGCCAGACCAAACCCGGTCACGTCGGTCATCGCATGGGCGTTGGCCAAAATGCGGGCTGCATCGCCCTGCGGCTGTGTCATATGTTTGTAGGCTGCCGCGACCCAGGCCCCTTCGGCAAGACCGGCCATTTCCGCTGCCATCAGAACTCCGCTTCCCAAGGGTTTGGTCAGGATCAGGCGATCTCCCGGCTGCCCGCCCGCCAATGTAATCGGGGTAGCCTCACACAGGCCAGTCAGCGTGAAACCAACAGTCATCTCATCGCCCATTGAACTGTGCCCGCCCACGATTTCTGCGCCCGCAGCGCGCATGACGTCACTCGCGACTGACATGACTTCGGACATTGTGCGGCTTTGCAGGGGGGCGGACATGCGCGGCAGGATGATCGTTGCCGTGGCCGCCTGAGGCGCGGCCCCCATGGCCCAGATATCCCCTAGGGCGTGAACCGCGGCAACACGCGTCATCAGTGCGGGATCGTTGGTGAAAGCCCGCAGATGGTCGGACGTCATGACTTGCTGCGCCCCGCCCGTTTGCAATAGCGCGGCATCGTCGCCGGGCAAGGTAGCGACGTCGGTACGAGTAGGGGCGGGGAGGGATTTCAGGGCGATTTGCAATGCGTCGCGCCCGACCTTTGCTCCACATCCTCCGCACATGGGCTTTTCACCCAAAACCCCATCAAGCCCAGCGGCCCGGTCGCGTGGCAGGGCGGGCGGTGTCATTCGCGGCAGGTCGCGAAACTTTTTCATGAAACTCTGGTCGATATGGTTCTTCCAGGCCCACATCAACGGGCCGCTGAACGATGTTCCCAAACGCTCGACCAGTGCAGACTTGCCACCTAGTGAGATCAGTTTGAGATAGTCTTTTTGCGGTGTGTATTTTCGCATCCGTCCCGCGCCGAGCGCTGCGCGCAGATTATCGAACAAAACCGGCGCTTCGCGCACCGCATAGACGCCAGCCTTCGGTCTGGGGTTTTCCGAAAGATGGGCGCAATCCCCGGCGGCAAACACAGCCGGATCACTGGATTGCAGGTAGCTGTTCACGCGGATGTATCCGTCCTGAAGGTCAAGCCCTGTATTTGCGATCCAGTCATAGGCGCGGGCTCCGGCGGCACCGGTCACGAAACCAACCGGAATTGTGCGCCCGTCCTGTAGTTCCACGTGATCCTGCCCGATCCGGGTGATCACCGTGTTTTCGATCACCTCCACGCCAAGATCATGCATTGCAATCCGGATTGTTGCCGCCGCCTTGGGTTTGGTTGCAGTCAGGGCCGAGGCACTATCGATCAGGGTAATCTGTGCCGCCCGCCCCCTGGCCTTTAACGCGTGCGCCATCGCCATGACCAGTTCGACGCCCGCGACGCCGCCGCCGATCACAGCGACCGAGGCCGGCCCTTGACCCTTTAGATACTCGGCCCATTTCGCAGCAAAAGGTCCCAACGGCTTGGCTGGCACTGCATGTTCCGCAAAGCCCGGCAGGGCGGGCATGTCCGACGTGATCCCTACATTGACCGAAGCCACATCGAAGCCTACCGGAGGATGCCCGGGGACGTGCACTTCATGTGTTTCGGTGTCGATGCCACTGACCGCACCCAAGATCACACGTGCACCTGCGAAACGGGCCAATCTGACAAGATCGATATCCAACTCCCACCGGTCGTAATGACCGGCGACATATCCGGGCAACATTCCTGAGTAGGGGGCAGTGGGGCCGGGGTTGATCACGGTTACCCGCGCGCCGGGCAAAGGGTTCATTCCCCATTTGCGCAGCAGCAGGGCATGGGTGTGGCCGCCGCCAATTAAAACCAGATCACGGGTCAGGGGCAGCGGAGATGTGTGCATTTGTGTTAATTCGCGCTGTGGTCCGGAACATCCTCGACCTGCTCGACCGCGTGGGTGGCCCAGAGCTCATCCTCGCCAGCATCGGGCAGGTCGCTGGGCAGTTCATGACGGTGAATGTGCCATTTTGCAATGAACAGGGCCGTGATCGGAGCCGTCAGGAATAGAAACAGCGTGATCAGAAGCTCGTGTAGCGACAGTTTGCCTTCCAGCAGAACGGAATGGGTGATCGAAGCCAGCAACACCCCGCCCACACCCAAAGTTGTCGCTTTGGTCGGCGCGTGAAGGCGCGACATAGGGTCATTCAACTTGATCATGCCGAAGGACCCGACAAACCCGAAGATACCCGAGACTATCAGGAAAACGGCGATCAGCAGCTCTGCAAGGAATGTCATATCGCCCTCATTCGATGATGTTGCCGCGCAGCATGAAGCGTGCATAAGCCACGGTTGAGACGAAGCCCAGCATCGCGATGATCATCGCCGCTTCGAAGAAAATCTCGGTCCCTTTCGACAGGCCATAAAGGATCATCAGGGCAATCGTATTGATGACCATCGTATCCAGAGCCAGAACCCGGGTCCCAACGCCGTCCGCGGTAATTATCCGCCACAGACACATCATGATCGCCGCGCCGAAACAGGCAAATGCAAAGTAGATTGCGTATTCGATCATTCGAAAATCTCCTTCAGGCGACGTTCATAGCGTTGCTTGATTTCGTCGCGCACCTGATCCGGGTTCGGCGCGTCCAGGCAATGAACCAGCAGATTGTGCCCCTGTGCCGACAGGTCGCAACTGACGGTGCCGGGCGTCATCGTGATGGTTCCGGCCAGCACGGTTATGGCCTCGGGTGTCCGAAGCTCCAGCGGAATGCTAACCCAGTTGGGCCGCCGGTCTTCATTGCGTTTGAAGAGGACGATCCGGGCCACCGTCATATTTGCAACGACAATATCCCACAGCACCACGATCATGTATTCGGCGACCATGGGCCAGTTGCGCAGCTTGGGCCTGTCGGGCCAGTAAGGTTGTGTGACGAAGGGAATGATGATTCCAAGGATCAGGCCAAAGACCAGAGAATTCAGTGACGGGCTGTTGGCCAGCAGAATCCAGACGATCGTCAACAAAATGGTCAGGTGCGGGTGCGGAAAAATCCGGTGTAGCAGTTTCATCACTCGGCCCCTCCCAATACGGCAGAGATGTAGTTTTCAGGCATAAACAGCTGCCCTGCGGTTTGGCTTGTATATTCCAGCGCAGGACCCGCGAACAATGTCAGCAGGATCAGGCCGGCTACGGCGCCAAACACGGCAGTAAAGGCCAGACCGGGTTGCGGTTCAGGTGCGACCGGTGCAGGGGCAGCTTCATTTTCCGCTGGCTCAGCTATCGGAACAGCCTGAGTGTCGTAACTTTTCCAGAAAATCAAAGTTCCGGCTCGGGCCAACCCGATTATTGTGACGAACGAGCCGATCAGAATCACGGCCCAGACCGTCGTGGCATCCGAAGCATCGCGCGAGGCGTCCAGCACAAGCAGCTTGCCAATAAAGCCGGACAAGGGCGGCATCCCCGCCATCGCAATCGCCCCCACGAAGAACAGCGCGGACACCAGCCCGCTTTGCGGCATGGGTGGCGTTGGTGCGATGGCCCCGCCGCGCCGCGCCATCACCAGATCGGCAACCAGGAATAGCAGGGCTGTCGCCAGTGTCGAATGGAATACATAGTACAGTGCCGCGGCTGTTGCATCAGGCGTGAATTGCGAGATTGCGATCAACAGGGTGCCCATGGATGCAATCGCGCAGAACGCCACCATGCGGGCGATGTGTTTTGACCCCAGAATGCCGATAGCCCCGACAGCCAAAGTGACAAGTGCAGCAGGTTGCAACCACGCACCCACCAGTCCCTGTGTTGCGGCGACATCGGGGCCAAAGGCCAGTGTGAACATCCGCAGAATCGAATAAGCCCCGACCTTGGTCATGATTGCAAACAGGGCCGCGACGGGCATTGGCGCATTGGCGTAGCTGGCAGGTAGCCAGAAATGCAGGGGCAGAACGGCGGCCTTGATGCAAAAGACCAGCAGCAAAAGAACCGCGCCAACCCGCAGCAATGCCGTATCCTCGGCCGGGATTTCTGCTACCCGTAAGGCGATATCTGCCATGTTCAGTGTCCCAGTCACGCCATAGATCGTGCCCAAAGCAAACAGGAACAAAGTCGATCCCAACAGGTTGTAAGCGACATATTGCACACCCGCCTTCAACCGCACCGCACCGCCACCATGGGTCATCAGGCCATAAGAGGCGATCAGCAGAACTTCGAAAAACACGAAAAGGTTAAAGGCATCTCCGGTCAGGAAAGCGCCGCAGACACCCATAAGCTGAAAATGGAACAGGGCGTGGAAATGCTTGCCCCGGTTGTCCCAGCCTGTTGCAATGGCGTAAAGCACAATCGGCAGGGCAAGCAGAGCTGTCAGCAAAACCATCATGGCTGACATTCGATCCAGCACCATGACAATGCCAAACGGGGCAGGCCAGTTGCCAAGCTCGTATACCTGAATATCTCCGCCCGAGGCCTGTGCCGTGATCGTCAAGGCGATACCCAACAGGGCTACAACACCGGCAACCGAAAAGATGCGCTGCAAATCCAGATGGTATCGCAGGACCATGATGTTAAACGGAGCCAGGATCGCGGGCAGGACGATCGGCGCAACGATCCAGTGGTTCATGCGTCTTCTCCTGCTGCATCTACGCTGTCCTGCGCTGTCATGTCGATATGGTCATCCTTGGAGGACAGGTACGCGCTGAGCGAGATCATCACGATCACCGCGGTCATCCCAAAGGAAATCACAATTGCGGTCAGCACCAGCGCCTGTGGCAGAGGATCGGTATAAGCGACGTCCTTGTATTTGTTCAGAACCGGGGGGGCGTTCAGCGCAAGGCGCCCGGTCGCGAACAGGAACACGTTGACCGCGTAAGTAATCAGCGACAGGCCCAGAATAACAGGGAACGTCCGGCGGCGCAGGATCAGGAATATTCCGGCAGCGGTCAAGATACCGACGGCAGAGGCTACGAGCGCTTCCATCAGGCCTGCTCCTTCTCTTGTTCTTGTTCCGGTGGAGAGTCCCGCAGAGGGTTGATATCCATCGGAAATTCCTGTGCCATTCCGGGTTGCCATGCAAAGCGGGACAGGCTGTCGAGCGCCAGCATTACCGCGCCCAGAACCGCAAGGAACACGCCCGTGTCAAACAGCATGGCGGTGGCCCATTCGAATTCCTCAAGTGGCGGCCAGTGGAGATAGCCGAAATCACTGGTCAAGAAGGGGCGTTCATTAAACCAGGCCCCCAGACCCGTGGCTGCGGCGATCAGGACGCCCCAGCCAATGGTGCCATGGTAATAAAACCGCTGCCGCTCAATCGCCCAGGTATAGCCGCTGGCCATGTATTGCATCAGATAGGCGATGGCGACGATCAGCCCGGCGATAAAACCGCCGCCTGGCTGGTTGTGCCCACGGAAGAAAATATAAGCCCCGACCATCAGCGCAATTGGCATCATCACGCGGGTCGCCACAACCATCATCAGCGGATGTGAATCACCGGATTGAGGCCAATGCGGTTTGCGATTCAGCAGGTAACTGCGGACATTGGTGCTTAGCACGGATTCCGTCAGCGCAAAGATAATCAGCGCGGCAATGCCCAGCACGATGATCTCGCCAAACGTATCAAAACCCCGGAAGTCGACCAGGATCACGTTGACAACATTGGTGCCGCCACCACCCTTATAGGAATTGGCCAGATGGAATTCTGAAATCGTTGGAAATGCAAAATCGCGCATCATCATCGCGTAGACCAGCGCGCCGGTGCCAAGACCGGCAACGACGGAAATCGCGGCATCCCGCCATCGCCGCGCCGCGCTGCTGTCCCACGGCGTCTCGGTCGGCAGGAAGTTCAGCGACAGCAGCAACAAGATCATCGTTACCACCTCGACCGAGATTTGCGTCAAGGCAAGGTCAGGAGCTGAAAGATAGTTGAACGCGATGGAAACGATCAGGCCCACGACACCGATCAAAACCAGCGACAACAGGCGGTTCCGGTGGAACCACATGATACCAAGCGTCGCGCCCACCAAACAGATCCAGCCGATGATCGGAATGATCTGCGCTGGCAGCGGAACGCGTGTTTCCACACCGATGGTGCCTGTCGAATAGGCGTAATAACCAAGGCCTACAGTGAAGGCGACGAAGATGACCGCATAGCGGCTGAGAACACCGTTATGCATTTCATCGGTTATCCAGCGGCTTAACCTGGTCAGCGCGTCGATGATTGCCTCAAAGATCACCTTGGCCTCGGGTCGGGGCAGGGCATTCCAGACCTGCTCGCCGCGTTTGTGCATTGCCAGCAGGAACAGGCCGCCCAACGTCGCAACAACCGACATGTAAAGTGCAGGCGTGAAGCCATGCCACAGTTTGAGCGAGTAATACGGCAGCTTCTCTCCGCCAATTACCGCGCTGGAAACCACGGCGATCAGGGGGCCAACGATTACTGCGGAATTTAGACCGATCAGGACGACCAGCACCACCAGCAATGCGGGTGCCAGCCACAGCCCGACAGGCGGGTCATGCGGATGGGCGGGATAATCGTCTCGCTGGGGTCCAAGGAAAACATGGCTGACGAATCGGAAAGAATAAGCGGCCGAAAACAGCGCTGCCAAAAGTGCCAGTCCCGGAACCAGATAATGTGAATGCAACCAGGTGGTATGGACGGTCTCTTCCAGCATCATCTCTTTCGACAAAAAGCCGTTCAGCGGCGGCAGACCCGCCATGGACAGGGCCGCGATGGTGCCGATGGTAAAGGTGATCGGCATCAGGTGGCGCAGACCGCCCAACCGTTTCAGGTTCCGCGTACCGGTCTCGTGATCCACGATCCCGGCGGTCATGAACAGGGCAGCCTTGAAGGTCGCATGGTTGATGATGTGGAAAATGGCGGCCACGGCGGCAATTTTGGTGCCAAAGCCCAGCAGCATGGTGATCAGGCCCAGATGGGATACGGTCGAAAAGGCCAGCAGCGCCTTTAGATCATCCTTGAACAGCGCGATGACCGCACCCAGCAGCATGGTGATCAGACCAGTCGTGGCCACGATGTAGAACCAGGCATCTGTTCCTGCCAGAACCGGCCACATCCGCGCCATCAGGAACAGACCGGCTTTCACCATGGTGGCCGAGTGCAAATAGGCGGAAACCGGTGTCGGTGCGGCCATCGCATGCGGCAGCCAGAAGTGAAACGGGAACTGTGCCGACTTGGTGAAAGCGCCCAACAGGATCAGGATCAACGCCGGCAGGTAGTAGGGGGACGCCTGAATCAGTTCCTTGCTCTGCAAAATGACACTCAGGTCATAGGACCCAACGATATTGCCGAGGATCAGCATCCCGGCGATCATCGCCAACCCACCCGAGCCGGTGACGGCCAAAGCCATGCGCGCGCCCTGTCGGCCATCGGGCAGATGTTTCCAATAGCCGATTAGCAGGAATGAGCTGAGCGATGTAAGTTCCCAGAAAACAATCAAAAGTAGGATATTGTCGGACAGGACAATACCAACCATCGCCCCCTGAAATAGCAGCAGGTAGGTATAGAACTGCCCCATCGGGTCTTCGCGCGACAGGTAAAACCGTGCGTAGAGAATGATGAGCAATCCAATGCCGAGGATCAGCAAGGCGAAAAGAAATCCCAGCCCGTCCAGCATGAAATTCGCGTTCAGGCCCAACCTCGGTATCCAGTCAAACCGGGCAGTCACGACGTCTCCGCGCATGACCGAAGGGATGTGGATCAGCAGCCCCATCAGGGCCAGAAATGTGGTCAACCCGGCTGCGGATGCGGCAGCGTTTCGGCCCGCGCGGATCAGCAGTGCGGGAAATACAGCACCAAGGAAGGGAAGGGCCGCAATAAGGAATAGGGACAAGTGCGATACTCCGGTCTGGGCGGTCAGGGTGAGGTCAATTTTGTAAGGATATTTTGCCGACTGTCCAGAGATGGCAACTTTTTAACGAGCTGAAATGGATCACCAAGGTATTGGCGGCGCAGCGCATTAATGACGCGATCTTGATCTGCGAGCTGTCTTTCACCGCGCAACCTGCTGTTTGGTTGTGATAGAAACAGCACCAGCGAACAGGAGGCTGAGGTGTGGCCGAAAAAATGAACCGATCCAGACGGTGGGTAGTGATTGGCGTCGGTGCCGCGATTGCTGCCGGGTTTGCGATTAGGCAATACAGGCTGATCCCCGAAGATCACAGCGGTGGCCGGATCAGTGTGGCCGACGCTCATGAGCAGGCAGTGGACGGGCGCGTTCTGCTGGTTGATATCCGCACACCGCGCGAGTGGCGCGCCTCGGGAATTGGCGAGGGCGCGGTACCGCTGGACTTGCGCCGCGAGGATTTCGTCGACGTTCTGACACAAATGACCGGCGGTGATCAGGCTGCGCCCGTGGCGCTGATTTGCGCCCGAGGGGTGCGGTCCGCGCGCCTCAGCAATCGTTTGATTGAAGCCGGATTCACAAATATCATCGACGTACCCGAGGGTATGTTGGGCTCGGCGGCCGGGCCGGGATGGGTAAGAGCCGGTTTACCGGTTCGCAAATACAATGAGGATGCGGGATGATCAGGGAAATCGGCTTGGCAGCAGTATTTGCCTTCACCGCGCAGTTGGCCCTGGCGGGTTGCGCTGATCAGGGGGATATTTGCGAAACCTCCTTGGGCGCGTACCATATCGAACTGCCCGATGCGGAAAACCCGCCATTGGTGGTGTTTCTGCACGGATATGGCGGCAGTGGATCGGGAACGATGCGAAATCGCGGGATGGTCGAACCTCTGTTGGCGCGCGGTTATGCAGTGATGGCGCCTGAAGGTTCGGAAAGGCCCAACCGGGGCGGCAGAAAAAGCTGGAATTTTATCCCTGGATTTGGCGAACGGGATGAAACCGCCTTTCTGTCCGAAGTGGTTCAGGACGCGGAAAACCGGTTCGGAATCAATGTGGACCGGGTCATGCTGGGCGGGTTTTCGGCTGGTGGCTTTATGGTCAACTATCTCGCCTGCAAGGCGCCCGAGACATTTTCAGCATATGTTCCGGTGTCCGGAGGATTCTGGCGGCCACACCCAGAAACCTGCAAGGGTCCAATCCGGATGCTGCATACCCATGGCTGGACGGACAACGTAGTTCCGCTTGAGGGGCGCGTACTGGGCGGTGGCCGGTTTCAGCAGGGCGATATCTATGCCGGGCTCGAAATCTGGCGCGAGGCAAATGGCTGCGTCGATCACAAACCGGCCGGCTTTAGCACAACGGAGAATTTCATGCGCCGCCGCTGGACCACCTGTGCCAAAGGCAGCGCGCTGGAGTTCGCCTTGTTCCCGGGGGGTCATACAGTTCCAGCCGGTTGGGCCGATATGGTCGTGGATTGGTACGAAGGGCTTCCCGGCAGTTGATCACTCTGCCGGCGCCATCTTGATCTTGCCTTCAACCAGTTGCTTCAGCTCGGCCCGGTAACGGCGGGCCGACCGGGTGATGGCAGGTTCGCGGAAATCCTCGCGCATCCCGACCATCCGGCGTGCGGCACCGGCCGAAACACCGCTGAGTGCCGATAGCGGGATGGCCAGGGCGAGACTGATGGCAATCGGAGCCAACCAGATCGAGACCAGCCCGGACAGGATACCAACACTCAAGGCGATGCCACTGACTGTTTCCAATGCATGACACAGAAGCAGTGTGCGTAATCCGTAACTGCCACCGTCGCGTGCTTGCGGCGACCAGCCCCGCTGAATGCCAAGCGCCGTCCGGAAAACGGCGATCATCTGTTGCACCATCAGGATCGGCGCATACAGGATCGACAGAATGACCTCGGCCAGAAACGAGGTCAGGAACTTGAGGCCGCCTCCGAATTCGGAATAGCGTACACCGCTTAGCGGCAAAGCCAGAACTCCCAGCACCTTGGGTGCCAGCAGCATTGCATACATCACAAGAATGATCAGAACGTGCCGGGTTTCCGACATTTCCGGCCATTGCGGGAACAGCGGATTATCGGGGCTGAAGTAATGCAGGACAGAAGCGTCTTTGCCCTGACCGATCAGTGCCCACATCAAAAGCAGCGCAAACCACAAAGGTGACATCAAATAGCCAACGGCACCGTGGAACATGTGAAAACGCGAGACGGCCCGGAATCCAGTCGAGCCCAACAGTTTCAGGTGTTGCAGATTGCCCTGGCACCAACGCCGATCCCGCAACGCATGA
>NZ_JBXWSL010000032.1:0-33852 GCF_059613425.1 Ruegeria sp. BHSA123
TCCCGCCTGCCACGCCTGATCGCAGATCAGGCTTTGGGCCGTTGGGCCGGGCACGGCGCCTGATAGCGCCGCGCGGTTGCACACCAGATCAGAGGATTTTCTGACCGGTTTTGGCCCAGTCTGCCAGAAATGTTTCCAGACCTTTGTCAGTCAGCGGGTGATCGGCCAGTTTCTTGATCACGGCTGGCGGCGCGGTGATGACGTCGGCACCAATGCGGGCACTTTCAGTAACGTGGTTCACGGTGCGGATTGAAGCGGCCAGAATTTCGGTTTCGAATCCGTAATTGTCATAGACCTGACGGATGTCGGCGATCAGATCCATGCCATCCAGGTTGATATCGTCCAGACGACCGATGAAGGGCGAGATGAAGGTCGCACCCGCTTTTGCAGCCAGAATCGCCTGATTGGTCGAAAAGCACAGGGTGACGTTGACCATCTGTCCTTCATCGCTGAGCGTCTTGCAGGTTTTCAGACCGGCCCATGTCAGCGGAACCTTCACTGCGATATTCGGGGCAATCTTGGCCAGCTTGCGGCCTTCGGCGATCATGTCGTCAGCTTCGGTCGCGACAACCTCGGCGGAAACGGGACCGTCGACCAGATCGCAGATCTCTTTGGTCACTTCCAGAATGTCGCGGCCCGATTTCAGGATCAGCGAGGGGTTGGTGGTCACGCCGTCCACCATGCCCAGATCGTTCAGTTCAGCGATGGCGTCAATCTCTGCAGTGTCTACGAAGAATTTCATGAGGGCAGTCCTTTGATGGGTTGGCCTTGGTCGCGGATGGCTTTACCTCAAAGAGAGCCATGCTGGAACCCCCTGCAAAGGATATGCTGTGAGCGCTAACGGATTTTTCGACGAGGGAGAGCTGATTGCGGTGCTGACAACGCAACCGCTTGACCGGACGTTGGATTACAAAGCGCCCGAAGGAGGGTGCTTTCTGGGTGCGTTTGTCGAGGTGCCACTTGGTCCGCGCAAGGTGTTGGGCGTGGTCTGGGGGCCGGGGCAGGGCGGTTTCGATCTGAACAAGGCGCGATCGGTGATCCGTGTGCTGGAAGTTGCACCGATGCGCGAGGAAATGCGGGCATTCCTCGGCAAGGTTGCCGACTATACTCTGACACCGATGCCCGCGATGCTGCGGCTGGCGACCCGCGCGCCGGGGCTGGGCGACCCGCCGTCCATGCGCAAGATCTATCGTTTGGGAGCCACCCTGCCAGACCGGATGACCGACGCCAGAACCCGTGTACTTGACGTGTTGCGCGACTATGGCGGGTTGGCATTCACGTTAAAGGAACTGGCGGAACAGGCAGGGGTAACTTCGTCCGTTGTCAAAGGCTTGGTCAAGCAAGGCGCGGTTCGTGAAGAAGACAGCCCGCGCGACCTGCCGTATCCGCATCTTGATCCCGATTTACCGGGAAAGGACCTGACCGAAGATCAGGCAAGTGCGGTTGCGCAGCTTCGCGCCGGGCAACGGACGGGGAATTACGGCACGACGCTGCTGAAAGGCGTGACGGGTTCCGGCAAGACCGAAGTCTATCTGGAGGCCGTGGCCGAAGCGCTGCGCATGGGGCGGCAGGCGCTTGTCCTTTTGCCTGAAATTGCGCTGACCGCAGAATTCCTGACACGGGTTGAAGCGCGGTTTGGCGCGCGCCCTGCCGAGTGGCATTCGGGCGCGACCATGACTGAACGCAGGCGGGTCTGGCGGATGGTCGGGCAGGGGGAAGCTCAACTGGTTGTTGGCGCGCGGTCAGCCCTGTTTCTGCCATTTCGCGATCTGGGGCTGGTCGTGGTGGATGAGGAACACGACACCTCGTACAAGCAGGAAGACGGGGTGCATTACAGCGCGCGTGACATGGCGGTCTTGCGGTCGGCCATCTGCGGCGCGCGGGTGATTCTGGCCAGCGCAACCCCATCGCTGGAAAGCTGGGCAAATGCTGAGACAGGTAAATATGATCGGATCGACCTGACTTCGCGTTTCGGGGCGGCAGTGTTGCCCGAGATGAAGCCCATCGACATGCGGGCCGAACAGATGCAGGCCGGAACGTGGATATCTCCGACTTTGCGGCAAGCGGTGCAGCAGCGGATCGAGAAAGGCGAGCAGTCGCTTTTGTTCATCAATCGTCGGGGATATGCTCCTGTAACCCTGTGCCGCGCCTGCGGGGAACAGATCGCTTGTGACCATTGCGACGCGCGCATGGTCGAACACAGATTCCTGAAGCGCCTGATGTGCCACCAATGCGGCGAGACCAAGCCGATGCCCGAGATCTGTCCTTCCTGCGGGGTCGAGGGCAAGCTGGCTCCGGTGGGGCCGGGCATTGAGCGTTTGGCCGAAGAGGCCGAGGTGACCTTCCCCGAGGCCAAAATTGCCATGCTAAGTTCTGATCTTTTCGGCTCAGCCCGCGCACTAAAGGCCAAGATCGAAGAGATTGCGGCCGGGGATGCCGATATCGTTGTCGGAACGCAGCTGGTGGCCAAGGGGCACAACTTTCCCAAGCTGACATTGGTGGGGGTGATCGACGCGGATCTAAGTCTGCATGGCGCAGACCTGAGGGCTGCCGAGCGAACATTTCAGTTGATGCGGCAGGTTGCGGGGCGTGCCGGTCGGGCTGAAAAACCGGGGCAGGCGCTGTTACAGACTTTTCAGCCGGAACATCCGGTGATCCGGGCGATTCTGTCGAGTGACGAAGAGGGCTTTTGGAAGGCCGAGGCCGCCGGTCGGCAAGCGGCCGGTGTGCCACCCTATGGACGTATGGCAGGGATTGTTCTGTCAGGGCCAGAGGTCGGCCCGGTCTTTGACATCGGCAATGCCATGGCGCGCAACGACGGTCCATTGCGCCAGATCGGTGCACAGGTGTTTGGCCCCGCCCCGGCGCCGATTGCCCGTATTCGCGGACGTCACCGTGTCCGCCTGTTGGTCAAGGCACCCAAGGGCGCACCAATCCAGGATGCTATCGCCCGTTGGATTGCCCCGTTACGCCTGAAAGGCGATATCCGCCTGACCGTCGATATCGATCCACAAAGCTTTTACTGACGGCGACGTCTGCATTAACGCAGGGCCATTGTGCGCCGGTCGCTTCCCCCTCGCCAAAGTTGGGAAATGGGCGTAGAGGATTCTCATGCTGAAACCTATGCCCCTTGCCGAGGCGCAGAGCCTTCCGTTCTGGCGTCGTCCTGTCACGCTTCTGTTTGTGATGGCCTTGACCATGCCCATCGCGTTTAATGCGTGGAGCGCGCTGTTGAACAACTTCGTCATTGAGGCAGCGAATTTCGACGGGGCCGATATCGGCCTGCTACACACGGTGCGCGAGATTCCGGGCTTTCTGGCGGTCGGCGTGATTGCCGTCATCATTTTCATTCGCGAGCAGGTGCTGGCCATGATCTCGCTGATGATGCTTGGGGTCGCAACGGCTTTTACGGCCTGGTTCCCAAGCCTTGGCGGATTGCTGTTCGTGACCTTGTTCAGTTCAATCGGGTTTCATTACTATGAGACTGTAAACCAGTCGCTTCAGTTGCAATGGCTTCCCAAGGATCGCGCGCCGCAGATATTGGGATGGCTGGTCGCAATGGGCTCGGCTGCAACGATGGTGGTTTACGGGCTGATCGTTCTGACCTGGGAGCGGTTCGATCTGTCCTATAACTTTGTCTTCATGGCTGCTGGCGGTGCAACAGCTTTGCTAGCCCTGTTTTGCCTGTTCGCCTTCCCGCAATTCGATGCCCCCACACCGCAAACCAAGAAACTGATCCTGCGCCGTCGATACTGGCTATATTACGCGCTGCAATTCATGGCCGGTGCGCGGCGACAGATCTTTGTCGTCTTTGCCGGGTTCATGATGGTCGAGAAGTTCGGCTTTGAAGTGCATGAGCTGACCAGCCTGTATCTGATCAACCTGATGATCAACATGATGGTTGCTCCGTTGCTGGGTAAAGCAGTGGCCAAGTTTGGCGAACGGCGCACGTTGATCTTTGAATACACCGGTCTGGCGATCGTGTTCGCAGCCTATGGTGGCATCTACTGGTTTGGCTGGGGCGTGCTGTTGGCGGCGACGCTCTATGTCATCGACCATGTGCTGTTTGCGCTGGCGCTGGCGCTGAAAACCTATTTCCAGAAAATCGCCGATCCGGCGGATATTGCGCCAACTGCCGCAGTCGCGTTCACGATCAACCATATCGCCGCGGTTTTCTTGCCCGCGTTGCTGGGTTTGCTCTGGGTCATGTCGCCAGGCGCCGTATTTGGCCTAGCGGCGGCGATGGCGGTCGTTTCTCTGCTGCTGTCCCTGCTGGTTCCACGCCACCCGGAACCGGGCAATGAGACCGTCCTGAGCAAATACGCGCCAGCCCCGGCGGAATAGGCCGCAAAGCTTGACGTTGGCGGCGCACCGTCCTACGCGCAGTGCCAACTGACACAGGAGTTCCGGATGCCCACATTCACTGCGCTGACCACGCTGACAGGTAAGAAAGCCGCCGAAGGTCTGGGCGAAGCGATGGAGCGGCTGGTGCCCGAACCAACTGGCGTCGGTGTGTTCGAGGTCGAAGATGGCTCGGGCCTGTGGGAAGTGGGTGGATATTTCACCGAAGCCCCTGACGAGGCCGCACTGGCCGTTCTGGCAGTTGCCTTTGAAGCCAAACCTTTTGTTGTGTCGGAATTGCCTGAAACCGATTGGGTGGCCCATGTGCGGCGAGAGCTTGCCCCGGTTGAGGCGGGCCGCTTTTTTGTCTATGGCAGCCACGATGCCGACAAGCTGCCCGACGGTCGCATTCCACTGCTGATCGAGGCGGCAATGGCCTTTGGTACCGGGCATCATGGCACCACGCTGGGATGTCTGAAAGCTCTGGACCGGTTGTTGGATGAAGGATTCAGTGCCTCGAAAGTAGCGGATATCGGTTGCGGCACGGCCGTTCTGGCCATGGCGGCAGCCCGGGTATGGGATGGCGATTTCATTGCCAGCGATATCGACGAAGTGGCCGTTGAAGTGGCCGAAGCCAACCTGAAGGCAAACGGTATGTCCGGCGCGGTTCGGTGTGTTGAAGCCGCAGGTTTCGATCATCCCGACCTCAAGGCACACGCACCCTACGATCTGATCTTTGCCAATATCCTCAAAGGGCCTCTGGTGGCCTTGTCACCCGAAATGGCAGCGAATCTCCGCCCAGGTGGGCATGCGATCCTGTCGGGAATCCTTAACGAACAGGCCGATGACGTGGTTTCCGTTTATTCACAAAACGGGTTCAATCAGACCTATAGGGCCGAGATTGGTGAGTGGACGACCCTAATTTTAACCAAACAGGGCGCGAATTAGGCTATTTGCAGGAGTTTTATAGGTTTTTGCCACGTTTTTGTCGCAATCTCTTTTTACCGTTTTCTGAATGAAGTCGAGGGGGGCGGTTTTTGGAGGCTGCCATGACGGGTAAACAACTGGAGTTCAATCAGCGCGTAAATCGCCTGAACAAGAAACACCAAAAGATGAGCCGTGGCTATCGTGCGACGATGCGCAAGGATGGCCTGGTTGTGATGAGGCCGCAGCGGGTGAGCTCGGCGGTGCCAGCAAAGGTGCTGTTGCTTACGCTTGTGGGTTTCTTCGCCTTCAAAGCATTTCTTTTGTCCCACCTTAGTCCCACCGGCTATCAATATCGGATCGACAGCCTGAACGAAGGCACACCAGTCGAAAAAGCCGGTGCCTGGGTGATGCAAATCGATCCTGTGTCGCAAGCCCTCGCCAGTCAGTTGAACAAAGTTTTCTACTAATCCGCTCCCTCGGATTAAAAAAAACACCGCGTACCCTTATGGTGCGCGGTGTTTTTGTGTGCCCCTCAAGGGAGGAGGAAGGGGCATATAAGTGTTGGGGTCGGTTCTTAGCGGCGACCTTCGGCAATGATGTCGATGTCACCACGGCACAGGCCGATATCATCCAGTTCGCGGTCGGTCAGACCGGTCAGCGCGTTGCGGGTTACGCGGGCGTCATTCCATTCAACTGCGGCGTTAACGGCCGATACGAAAAATGCGCCGATACGGCCAACAAGGCCGAACGAGCCAGTGGTAGCGACGCGGGTTGTGTCCAGTGCAGCCATATCCTGTTTCCTTCTGGTTAGTGTTCACATTGCATTTCTGCGATCTGCGGGGCATCTAGTGCCGTCATTTCGTTCGCACAAGTTCAGTTTTTGCATGTGTCCTATGCGTTTTCTGCAAGGCTTCACGAAGTTGTAATCCCCTTAAACAATTGGTGAAAAAGCCTTTGAGAAAGTGTCGAATTCAGACTTCACTGGGTCGCAAAACGCGCCCGAAGTCGCGCCTGAAACACGCGTGTCGTTTTCAGCCCTGGGGTCAATTCGCTTGGAAAATGTTCACGCTTCGTGCTAGGCGTTGAAAAAAGATCACACAACCCGAGCAGGCCGAGGCAAAACATGCGAATTCTGGGCATCGATCCGGGGCTTAGAACCCTGGGATGGGGCGTCATCGAATCAAATGGCAGCCGCCTGAGCCATGTGGCCAATGGATTATGCAAATCGGATGGCGACGATCTGGGCGAGCGGTTGCTATCGCTGCACAATCAGATTGTCGAAGTGATTGCGGATCACAGGCCCGATCAGGCTGCTATCGAACAGACATTCGTGAACAAGGACGGGGCCGGAACCCTCAAGCTTGGGCAGGCGCGTGGCGTGGCGTTGCTGACGCTGGCACAGGCCGGTCTGCCGGTGGGGGAATATGCACCCAATCGGGTCAAAAAGACCGTGGTGGGCGTGGGTCATGCCGAGAAAGAGCAGGTTATGCACATGGTCAAACTGCAATTGCCGGGCTGTTTTCCGAAAGGGGCCGACGCGGCGGATGCACTGGCGATTGCAATCTGCCACGCCTATTACGGAAAGACGCAACAGGCGCGTGTGAAAGAGGTGCGGGCATGATCGGAAAACTGACAGGGCGGCTGGATTATCGTGCGGCAGATCATGTGCTGATCGATGTCCGGGGCGTCGGCTATCTTGTCTATTGTTCCGACCGGACCTTGGCGGCATTGCCGGGGGTGGGCGAGGCGGTCTCGATCTACACTGACATGGTTGTCCGCGAAGACCTGATGCAGCTTTACGGGTTTCTGTCGCTTGTCGAGAAAGAGTGGCATCGCCTGCTGTGCTCGGTCCAGGGGGTCGGCGCGAAGGTGTCGCTGGCGATCCTGAGTGCATTGGGACCCGACGGTGTCAGCCGCGCAATTGCCCTGGGGGACTGGGGTGCGGTAAAGGCGGCCAAGGGGGTCGGGCCAAAAACAGCCCAGCGGATCGTGTTGGACCTCAAGGACAAGGCGCCGGGTGTGATGGCCATGGGTGGCACGATTACTCAGGCGCTGGACGGCCCGGAACTTGAGGTTGTTGAGCCGAATGATTCTACGCCCGCACCTAGACGTGTGTCGAAACCGCCATCAGGTGCTGCGGCCGCGTCTGCCGGGGCGTTGTCGGCGCTGGCCAATCTTGGATATGGGCCGTCCGACGCGGCGGGCGCTGTGGCTGAAGCGGCTGCAAGCCAGCCGGATGCGGACGAGGCTGATCTGATCCGCGCGGCCCTCAGGCTGCTGGCTCCGAAAGGGTAAGTGAATGGTTGACGCTGATCCCACCCTGCGCCCGGAGCCCCTGCCGGAAGACAATGACCGCGCCTTGCGTCCTCAGGGGCTTGATGAATTCATTGGTCAGGCTGAGGCGCGCGCCAACTTGCGCATCTTTATCCAGTCAGCCCGGCAACGCGGCGAGGCGATGGACCACACCTTGTTTCATGGACCTCCGGGGTTGGGCAAAACGACCCTCGCGCAGATCATGGCGCGTGAATTGGGAGTGAACTTCCGCATGACCTCAGGCCCGGTTCTGGCCAAGGCGGGGGATCTGGCGGCGATCCTGACCAATCTTGAATCGCGTGACGTGCTGTTCATCGACGAGATTCACAGGCTCAACCCAGTTGTGGAGGAAGTGCTGTACCCGGCCATGGAAGATTTCGAGCTGGATCTTGTTATCGGCGAAGGTCCTGCTGCGCGCACCGTTCGGATCGAACTGCAGCCATTCACACTGGTGGGGGCCACCACACGGATGGGCCTGCTGACAACGCCCTTGCGTGACCGGTTTGGTATCCCGACCCGGCTTCAGTTCTACACGGTGGATGAGTTGCACGAAATCGTCACCCGGAACGCGCGGAAACTGGGTGCGCCCGCGGATAACGATGGTGCGCGCGAAATCGCGCGCCGGTCGCGTGGAACCCCGCGTATCGCCGGGCGATTGCTGAGACGCGTTGTGGATTTCGCAATTGTCGAAGGGGACGGGCGGATCACACGGGACCTGGCCGATGGTGCCTTGACCCGTCTGGGCGTTGATAATCTGGGTCTTGATGGTGCGGACCGGCGGTATCTGAAGCTTATAGCCGAAAATTACGCAGGCGGCCCAGTGGGGATTGAAACTCTGTCCGCCGCGCTGTCCGAAAGCCGCGACTCGCTTGAGGAGGTGATCGAGCCCTATTTGCTGCAACAGGGGCTAATCCAGCGTACTCCGCGCGGGCGGATGTTGGCGCAGAAGGCGTGGACGCATCTTGGGATGGCCGTGCCCAAGCGGCAAAGCGATCTGTTCGGTTGAAGCCCGCGCACTTAGATTTTATGCCTTTCGGCGAGAGTATTTTTAAAAAAGATGAAGGGCTGGCGGTGACACCGGAAGAAATTGAGGCGCTGTTCACACGCGAAAGCGGCGAGTTTCTGTTTACGCGCTGGGGACGGCCTATTGTTCCGATCGTTTTCGGCGTTGAAGACGAGACGCTAGCCACCGTAAAGGGGGCTTTTGAAGCTGTTGTCACGCTGGCCGGTCACCAAATGGCCGAGACGGACCCTGAACTTGGCGCGAATTGCATGGTTTTCTTTTTCCGGGACTGGCAGGAGCTGCTGGAAGTACCGGACCTTGATCGTCTGGTCCCGGATCTGGAACCTTTGGTTGCACGGCTGGTCGCGGCAGATGCAAACCAGTACCGCATTTTCCGGTTCGCAGAAGATGGCGCGATCCGCGCGGCGTTCGTGTTTCTGCGAATGGACAAGGAATTGTCGAAGATTCCGGCTGAAACCCTTGCGCTCAATCAGGTCGTGCAGACAATCTTGCTCTGGTCGGACACTGCATTTCGCAATCAATCTCCACTGGCAATTGCAGGTGAGGCCACGATCCTGCGTCCCGACATCGCGTCCTTGATCCGGGCGGCCTATGATCCGGTTTTGCCACGGGCAGCACAGGATGCCTCGCACGCGTTAAGGCTGTTTGCCCGTCTGGCGGCGTTGCAATGAAACACACCTACCCCATCCGCGTGTATTATGAAGACACCGACATGGGTGGGGTTGTCTATCATGCGAACTACCTGCGCTATATCGAGCGCGCGCGTTCGGACTGGGTGCGTAATCTGGGCAATGACCAGAACGCCATGCGGGAAGAAGGCATTGTTTGGGTCGTGCGGCGGCTTGAGGCCGAGTATCTGGCGCCTGCAAGGTTCGATGATGAATTGATTGTCGAAACCGAAGTTACCGAAATCTCGGGCGTGCGTCTGACCATGGCACAGCTTGTCCGACGCGGTGAGACCGAAATATTTCGTGCAACAGTCACGGCCGTTTGCATCAATAAAGCAGGCAAGCCGATCCGTTTGCCGGCAGAGATTCGCGCATTGATGTAACAATTTGCGGACCGTGGGTGGTTCTGTTGGCTTTTCATGACCAACTGAGATAGCGTTTGGCAAAACAAGGCCAAACGAACGGCCATCAGGCAAAACAAAGAGCAGGTTCATGGAAGCTGAAACGCTGGCGCTGGCGCAGGAGATCGACTTCTCCATGTGGGGGCTGTTTGCCCGCGCGACCTTTATCGTCAAACTGGTGATGCTGGTACTTACCGGCGCATCCATCTGGTCCTGGGGGATCATCATTCAGAAGCTGATCAACTATCGCGCGGCCCGACGCGAGGCGCAGGTTTTTGATGAAAGCTTCTGGTCGGGCAACCCGTTGGATGAGTTGTTCGAGCAGATCGGAACCCAGCCGGATGGCAGTTCGGAAAAGATCTTTGCGTCAGGCATGATCGAATGGCGCAGGTCGCATCGCAATGATGGCGGGCTGATTGCCGGGGCAACCGCGCGTATCGACCGGTCGATGGATGTCGCCATCGCGAAAGAGGCGGAAACCTTGCAAAAAGGGCTTCCCATTCTGGCGACTGTTGGCTCCACAGCTCCGTTTATCGGGCTGTTTGGCACCGTTTGGGGCATCATGAATGCGTTCATCGAGATTGCCGAGCAGCAAAACACTAACCTTGCTGTGGTGGCTCCCGGCATCGCCGAGGCGTTGATGGCGACAGGGTTGGGCCTTTTGGCGGCGATCCCGGCGGTGATTTTCTACAACAAACTCAGCGCAGATAGTGACCGGATCGTTGGCGGCTATGAAGCCTTTGCGGATGAATTCGCAACCATCCTGTCGCGCCAGTTGGACAGCTGAAGATGGGCGCTGCGATCCAGCAATCTTCGGGCGGCAATGGGCGCAGACGTGGTCGGCGTCGCGGTCGCGCGCAGCCGATGGCCGAGATCAATGTGACCCCTTTCGTGGATGTCATGCTGGTATTGCTGATCATCTTCATGGTGGCCGCGCCATTGCTGACGGTTGGTGTTCCGGTCGATCTGCCCAAGACCGCGGCCAGTGCGCTGCCCGGCGACAACGAAGAGCCTTTGACCGTGACTCTGACCGCAGACGGCCGCGTGCAGATCCAGACCACCGATGTGTTGCGCGAAGAGTTGATTGGCAAGCTGCGTGCCATTGCGGCAGAGCGGAGCAGCGACCGGGTTTTCCTGCGGGCCGATGGCGCAATCCCTTATGCACAGGTGATGCAGGTCATGGGTGCACTGAACGCGGGCGGTTTTTCCAACGTTGGCCTTGTGACCGATACCGGTGGGCCGACGCTGGATGAAGGTGGAGAGTGAGGTCGCACGGTGGATACCGGCACCAAGATTTCAGCGATTGCGCATGTCAGCCTGATCGGATGGGCGATGTTCGGCGGCACCTTCAGGTCCGAACCGTTGCCGATGGCTGTGCAGGACGTCTCAGTGATCACGGCTGAACAATTCGCGGCGATGACTGCCCAGCGGGATGCGCCGGAAGTCCCCGAAGTGCCGACCGCGTTGCAACAACCGCCCCAACCGGAGGCTGTGACCAAACCGCCGGAATCCGTGATTGACGAACAGCCGCGCCCTGAACCTGTTGCACCGGCTGAACCAGAACCAGAGCCAGAGCCTGTCATCGTGGAAGCGCCGCCAGAACCCGAGGTTCCTGACGAGCCTCCGGTTCTGACGGAACCTCAGGTCGAGCCTGTTGCACAGCCTGCGCCGCCTGGTCCGGAGGCACAGCCGCGCCCCTCGGATCGCGTCGCGCCCGAGGCAATAGCTCCGCCACCGCCCGAGGCAAAACCTGATGATTTTGAAACGCCGCCGGTATCCCTGGATGAAGGCGCAGAAGTTCAGCAGGAACAGCAGGATCAGACCGCGCCGCAAGAGGCAGCCCCGGAGATTGTGACCGAGGCCGAGGAAACCAAGGAACAGTCGCCCCTGACATCTCCGCGGCCGCGCGTGCGCCCAAACCGGCCAAGGCCGCCATCCGAACCCGCTGTGGCCAAAACGCCTGAAGCGACCCCGGAACCTGAAAAACAAACCGATGAAACGGCAATTAACGACGCCCTGGCCGAAGCCTTGGGCAGCGGGTCCGAACCTTCTGGTCCACCGCTGACCAGCGGAGAGAAAGACGCGATGCGACTGGCCGTCTCTGGATGTTGGAATGTGGGTTCCTTGTCCACAGATGCGCTGAACACTGTGGTTGTTGTCGCGTTTTCGTTGAACCGTGATGGTACGGTCGTCGGCGGCAGCGTTCGGATGCTGGACAGCTCTGGCGGCTCGGCGGGAGCCGTTAAACAGGCCTACGAGGCTGCGCGACGTGCAATTTTGCGCTGCGGGGCCAAAGGATATGATTTGCCTGCTGACAAATACGAACATTGGCAGGATGTTGAGATTACATTTAACCCCGAGAGGATGCGGATCAAATGATGAAGCTTCTGACCAGCCTCTTTGTCGGCCTGACATTGATGTCTGCGCCGGTTTATGCACAGAGCGGGCCTTTGCGTCTGGAACTGGATGAGGGGATTATCGAACCCTTGCCCTTTGCCGTTCCGAATTTTGTGCCGGACGGCCCGGCCGCAGCTCAGTTCGCGCAAGATATCTCGCGCGTGGTGGCGGCTGACCTGACCGGGACCGGGTTGTTCCGCGAGATATCCTCGGATGCGTTCATCAGCCGGGTCAGCAGCTTCGAAGCTCCGGTTCAGTTTGCGGATTGGAAGGCGATCAACGCTGACGCCCTGATCACGGGCGCTGTCAATGTGTCCGGTCAGAAACTGACGGTCCGGTTCCGGGTGTGGGATGTGTTTTCGGGCCAGGAACTGGGCAATGGCCTTCAACTGGCAGGTACCACCGACGGGTGGCGGCGCATGGCGCATAAGGTGGCCGATCAGGTCTATAGCCGGATCACAGGTGAAGGCGGTTATTTTGACAGCCGCGTTGCCTTTGTTTCGGAAAGCGGTCCGAAGGACCAGCGCCTGAAGCGTTTGGCGATCATGGATTACGATGGCGCGAATGTGCAGTACATGACTGACAGCGCCGCCATCGTTCTGGCGCCCCGGTTCTCACCCACCGGTGACCGGCTGCTTTATACCAGTTATGAAAGCGGCAGCCCGCGCATTTACGTGACTGAAGTCGGGCGCCCGAAACCACGGGAACTGAAGACGCAGGACGGGACCATGAGCTTTTCGCCACGGTTCTCGCCGGATGGCCGGTCGATTGTCTATTCGCTGATTCAGGGCGGCAATACCGACCTGTGGAAAATGGATATCACCTCGGGGCAAAGTACGCGCCTGACCAACACGCCCGCAATTGAAACGGCTCCCAGCTATTCGCCGGATGGTGGCCGGATTGTCTTTGAAAGCGACCGCTCCGGCACGCCGCAATTGTACGTAATGGCAGCAAACGGGGGCGAAGCCACGCGGATCAGCTTTGGCGCGGGTCGCTATGGTACGCCGGTCTGGTCGCCGCGAGGCGACCTGATCGCCTTTACCAAGCAGAACCAGGGCCGGTTCCATATCGGCGTGATGCGCATCGACGGATCAGAAGAACGTTTGCTGACAGCGTCTTTCCTGGATGAAGGCCCCACCTGGTCGCCCAATGGCCGGGTCATCATGTTCACCCGCGAAACGCAGGGGGCCAGCGGTAGGGCATCGCTTTACTCGGTGGATATCTCGGGCAGGAACCTGCGGCCGGTACGTACACCGGACGGGGGGAGCGATCCTTCCTGGGGCCCATTGCAGAATTGATCGCAGCAAAGTTCACAACAAATCGTCCCTGTGGTAGACAGGCGGCAATAAACATAACACGAGGCACCTGAAATGAACGTATTGAGCAAAGTTCTGGCGCTGGGCGCGCTGAGTGTGATCGCCGCCTGCACAAGTAATGACCCCTCGGCCTTGGGCGGCGGTGGTAGCGGGGGCATTGGATCTATTGTCCCCGGATCACCGAGTGATCCGCGCTCGCCCGCGTATTTCCAGCAAACGGTCGGGGACCGTGTCCTGTTTGCCGTTGACCAGTCGACCTTGTCGCCCGAGGCGCAAACAGTGCTGCAAGGGCAGGCAGACTGGTTGCTGGCCAATCCGGATTTTGTCGCAACGATTGAAGGCCACGCGGATGAGCAGGGCACACGGGAATACAACCTTGGTTTGGGTGCCAAACGCGCTAATGAGGCACGAGAATACTTGATTTCACGCGGAGTTGCGGGCAGCCGCCTGAATACCGTGAGCTATGGCAAGGAACGCCCGATCGAGATTTGCAGCACCGAGGAATGTTATTCCAAGAACCGCCGTGCGGTAACGGTTCTGACCGGGTCAACTCTGGGGTAAGATGATGCGCATTGCAGGATGGGTTTTGGCGGCGGTTGTGGCGACGGCTGGTGTTGCACAGGCACAGGATCAGCAAACTCTTGCAGATATCCGTCAGGAACTAACGGTGCTACATGTGGAAATTCAGCGTTTGAAACGCGAGTTTTCTACCACGGGTTCACCTGCACCGAACCTGTCCGGCAGTTCGGTCCAAGAACGCGTTGTCGCGATCGAAGCGGAATTGCAGCGCCTGACCCGCCAAACCGAGCAGTTGAACCAGCGGGTGCAGAACATTGTCACTGACGGCACCAACCGAATCGGTGACCTTGAGTTCCGGCTGGTCGAACTGGAAGGCGGCGATTTGACGACATTGGGTGAGACCTCGACATTGGGTGGTGACACGGCCGCTGTGATCACCGGGCCAACAAGTATCGAAACGCCAACGGCGACCGATCATGGTGAACTGGCCATAGGTGAACGTGCTGATTTTGATGCAGCCTCGCAAGCGTTGGCCGATGGCGATTTCCAGACTGCTGCCACGTTGTTTGCGCAGTTTGAAACAAGCTATCCCGGCAGTCCGCTGGCGCCCGAAGCCAACCTGAAACGCGGTCATGCCCTTGAAGGGATTGGCGACACGCGCGAAGCGGCCCGAGCATTCCTGGCCAGCTTCACGGGTGATTCCGAGGGCGCATTTGCACCCGAGGCGTTGTACGAACTGGGTGCGGCGCTTGGCCGTTTGGGACAGACTGATCAGGCCTGCATCACTCTTAATGAGGTCGGAGTACGCTTTCCTTCTGCGCCAGAGTTTTCGAACGCCACGCAGGAGATGACCGCGTTGGGATGTACTTGAACCATCACTCCAGCAAACTACTTGCAGACCTTCGCGCCCGGCTACCCGAAACACTTCCGCGCAAGTTGGGTATTGCAGTTTCGGGAGGCGGCGATTCTGTCGCCTTAATGCACCTTTTGCATCATGTGGCGCAGGATGAGGCTATCACCCTTTTCGTTGCCACGGTCGACCACGGGTTGCGCCCCGAATCCGCGCGCGAGGCCGAAACGGTATCCCTGCAGGCGGCTGCGTTGGGGATGCCTCATGACACGCTGCGTTGGTCGGGATGGGACGGTACCGGCAACTTGCAGGACCGCGCACGTCAGGCGCGGTATGATTTGTTATCCGAATGGGCAAAGGGCCGCGGAATCGATGCCATTGCGCTGGGCCACACCGCAGATGATCAGGCGGAAACACTGTTGATGCGGTTGGGCCGATCATCCGGGGTCACGGGCCTGTCCGGAATGGCGGCTATTCGGAAACAGCGGGGGCTGACGATACTGCGCCCGATGCTGGGGATTGCCCGTGAACAGCTGCGCACCTATCTGACTGGGGCTGGCGTGGCATGGGTGGACGACCCTTCGAATCAGGATGCCCGTTTCGATCGGATCAAGGCGCGCGAAGCTTTGGGTGGTCTAGAACCTTTGGGAATTGATGCGCTTTCATTGTCCCGCGTGGCTGACAATCTGGCGCAGGCACACACGGCACTTGGCATCTGTGCGCAAGAATCCGCACGGTCCGTGGCGCAAGTGGATCAAAGTGACGTGAGGGTGAACCGGGCCGGATTTGCCGCGTTGCCCCTTGAGATTCGGCGCCGTGTCCTGCTGGGAATCCTCTCGTGGGTTGCCGGGTCGGGTTATCCCCCGCGTCAGGCGGCAGTGGATCGGGCGATGGATGCAGTTGCGAATGGGCAATCGGCGTCAGTGGGCGGTTGTCTTATTGTTCCACACGGCGGGAGTGTTTGGATTTGCAGGGAATTTAATGCCGTGAAATCTCAGTTGGCTGCACCCGGTGCTGTGTGGGATGGCAAATGGCGGCTGAGCGGACCGGCAACAATGGGCGCAGAAATCCGTGCTTTGGGGGGTGAGGGGTTGCAACAGGTGCCCGAGTGGCGGGCAACCGGGCGTCCCAGGATAGCTTTGACAGCGACGCCTGCGGTTTGGAATGCGGATAGGGTGCTGGCCGCCCCGCTTGCGGGTCTCGCGAATGGTTGGCATGCCAGTCTTGCGTCAGATTGGCCCGAGTTCCACACATCTTTTTTATCGCATTGAACATACGACAATCCTCTCTATTTTAAGAGGTAACTTGGCAGCGTCTCACCTGCCGGAACTTTTAGGAGAATTTCCTTGGGCAACGCTCGCAATATCGCGTTTTGGGTCGTTTTGTTCCTGCTCATCCTTGCACTGTTCAATCTGTTCAGTGGACCGGGCGGAACGCTTCAGAGCAACGAGAAAACCTATTCCGACTTTGTCGGTGCCGTCCAAAGCGGTGAAGTCAAGAATGTGACCCTGGATGGTGAGCAGATTCGCTATACCCTGCAAAGCGGTGCCAGCTATGTCACGATCAAACCCGGCGACGCCGAAGTGACCAAGCTTCTGATCGAGGAAAACATACCAGTCCAGGCCGTAAAACAGCAGCAATCAGGGTTTCAATCGTTCCTGATCACGCTGCTGCCTTTCCTGCTGCTGATTGGTGTCTGGGTCTATTTCATGAACCGGATGCAGGGCGGCGGCAAAGGTGGCGCGATGGGCTTTGGCAAATCCAAGGCCAAGATGCTGACTGAAAAGCATGGCCGCGTGACCTTTGATGATGTTGCCGGTATCGACGAAGCCAAGGAAGAGCTGGAAGAGATTGTCGAGTTCCTGCGAAACCCGCAGAAGTTCAGCCGCCTTGGTGGCAAGATCCCCAAGGGCGCGCTGCTGGTTGGCCCTCCGGGTACCGGTAAGACGCTGCTGGCCCGTGCCATTGCGGGTGAGGCGGGCGTGCCGTTCTTCACCATCTCGGGTTCGGATTTTGTCGAAATGTTCGTTGGTGTGGGTGCGTCTCGCGTGCGCGACATGTTCGAGCAAGCGAAAAAGAATGCGCCCTGTATCGTGTTTATCGATGAGATTGACGCTGTGGGTCGTCATCGCGGCGCCGGGTATGGCGGCGGCAATGACGAGCGTGAACAAACGCTCAACCAGTTGCTGGTCGAAATGGACGGGTTTGAGGCCAACGAAGGTGTGATCATTCTGGCAGCCACCAACCGCAAGGACGTTCTGGACCCTGCGCTGCTGCGACCGGGCCGGTTCGACCGTCAGGTCACAGTCGGCAACCCGGACATCAAGGGCCGCGAGAAAATTCTGGGCGTTCACGCACGCAAGACACCGCTGGGTCCCGATGTTGATCTGCGCATCATCGCGCGCGGTACGCCGGGCTTCTCGGGTGCGGATCTGGCCAACCTCGTGAACGAGGCCGCGTTGATGGCGGCGCGCGTGGGCCGTCGCTTTGTCACCATGGAAGATTTTGAAAACGCCAAGGACAAGGTGATGATGGGGGCCGAGCGCCGCTCGATGGTGCTGACTCAGGATCAGAAGGAAAAAACAGCCTATCACGAAGCGGGTCATGCTGTTGTTGGTCTGTCTCTGCCCATGTGCGATCCGGTCTACAAGGCGACCATCATACCGCGCGGCGGCGCGCTGGGTATGGTCGTTTCGCTGCCGGAAATGGATCGCCTGAACTATCACCGGGATGAGTGCGAACAAAAGCTGGCGATGACCATGGCAGGTAAGGCGGCCGAGGTCATCAAGTATGGCGAAGATCACGTGTCGAACGGGCCTGCCGGGGACATCATGCAGGCCAGCCAATTGGCACGTGCCATGGTGATGCGCTGGGGAATGTCGGACAAGGTCGGCAATATCGACTATGCCGAGGCCCATGAGGGATACCAGGGCAATACTGCCGGGTTCTCGGTATCGGCTCATACCAAGGAACTGATTGAAGAAGAGGTAAAGCGCCTGATCCAGCAAGGCTATGAACAGGCGCACAAGATTCTGACCGATCATAACGAAAAATGGGAACGTCTGGCCCAAGGTTTGCTGGAATACGAAACGCTGACCGGTGACGAAATCAAACGCGTCATGAACGGGGAATCGCCCGGCGACAGCGATGACCGGAACGACAAGTCGGACGAGGGCAGTGCGCCCAGCGTGACAGCCATCCCCAAGACCAAGGCCAAGAAATCACCGCCTGAGGGCGGGATGGAACCTGAACCGACAGCATAACCAGCAAGAACCCGGGCTCTGACCCGGGTTTTTTCTCTTTCCATCAGAGCGTTACTGGGCATTATGCGCTGGCAGACACCAATGGGTAGGGAAGCGCGTATGCCGTTTTTGCGGGAAACCGAATTTGCAGCCGAAGTCGTTTGGCTGGGCCTTGTTCCTGCCGGCGGATCGCTTCGTGCCAAGCCCGTGGAGTTGCTGGATCTTGGGTTTGAGGGCGCGAAAGGCGAACGGCACGAAGGTCTGAACCGTGCGTCCTGTGTTCGGGTCTCGAACCTCTATCCCAAGGGCACTGAAATCCGCAATGTTCGTCAACTTTCGGTGCTGTCCTTGGAAGAGTTGCAGCAGATCGCGCAGAACATGGGGCTGGACCAGCTTGACCCGTCTTATCTGGGCGTATCCATAGTGCTGAAAGGTGTTCCGGATTTCTCGCACATTCCGCCGTCCTCGCGCCTTCAGGCGGTCAACGGGCTGACGATCACTGTGGATATGGAAAACGCACCCTGCGTATTGCCCGGTCGCGAAATCGAAGCGGTTCATCAGGGGTATGGTGCAGGGTTCAAACCCGCTGCCGTCGGGCGCCGGGGTGTCACGGGATGGATTGAACGTCCCGGGCGCATTCAACTGGGCGATCACCTCAAGCTCTTTGTTCCGGACCAGCCTGCCTGGAGCCCCGAAAATATGCAGGTTTCCGATTAGTTACCGATGAAGTGACCTGACGACGCTTCGCGACGCCAGAATGTCGGAATCCATGGCTAATCAGATTGTACACAAGGGTATGGAATGCGTAGCGCCGACGTTTGACGTCGGTTTTGCACGGTATTCAATCAAGGACCCCGGCCAATGAGCTATAAATCCGACATCGAAATTGCGCGTGAAGCGAATAAGAAGCCGATCCAGGAGATCGGCGCGAAGCTTGGAATATCCAGTGATGATCTGTTGCCGTATGGGCATGACAAGGCGAAGGTGAGCCAGGAGTTCATCAACTCGGTGCAGGGTCGTGAAGACGGCAAGCTGGTGCTGGTGACGGCGATCAACCCGACGCCTGCGGGTGAGGGCAAGACGACCACAACGGTTGGTCTGGGTGACGGTCTGAACCGGATCGGCAAGAATGCGATGATCTGTATCCGCGAGGCCTCGCTGGGTCCGAACTTCGGCATGAAGGGCGGCGCTGCGGGGGGCGGCTATGCGCAGGTTGTTCCGATGGAAGAGATGAACCTGCACTTCACCGGCGATTTCCACGCGATCACCTCGGCCCATTCGCTGCTGTCGGCGATGATCGACAACCACATCTACTGGGGCAATGAATGCGAGATCGACACTCGCCGGGTCGCATGGCGTCGTGTGGTCGACATGAACGACCGCGCCCTGCGCCAGATCACTGCCAGCCTGGGCGGCGTGTCGAACGGGTTCCCGCGCGAAACAGGTTTTGACATCACAGTGGCGTCCGAGGTTATGGCGATCCTGTGCCTGTCAAACGACCTGAAGGATCTGGAAAAGCGTCTGGGTGATATCATCGTGGCTTATCGCCGCGACAAGACGCCGGTCTATTGCCGCGACATCAAGGCCGAAGGCGCGATGACCGTTCTGCTGAAAGACGCAATGCAGCCGAACCTGGTGCAGACGCTGGAAAACAACCCGGCCTTTGTCCACGGTGGCCCGTTTGCCAACATTGCGCATGGCTGCAACTCGGTAATTGCCACAAAGACCGCGCTGAAAGTGGCTGACTATGTGGTGACCGAGGCGGGCTTTGGCGCCGATCTGGGTGCCGAGAAGTTCATGAACATCAAGTGCCGCAAGGCGGGCATTGCGCCCTCTGCCGTGGTTCTGGTTGCCACCGTGCGCGCGATGAAGATGAATGGCGGCGTCGCCAAAGCCGATCTGGGCGCGGAAAACGTCGCCGCGGTCAAGGCGGGCTGCGCCAACCTGGGCCGTCACATCGAGAACGTGAAGTCGTTCGGTGTTCCGGTTGTTGTCGCCATCAACCACTTTGTCACCGACACCGATGCCGAGGTTCAGGCGGTGAAGGATTATTGCGCCTCTCACGGGGTCGAGGCGATTCTGTCGCGCCACTGGGAACTGGGCTCGGAAGGGTCTGCTGATCTGGCCCGCAAAGTTGTGGAGATCGTCGAAGGGGGCTCTGCGAACTTCGCGCCGATCTACCCCGACGAAATGCCGCTGTTTGAGAAGATCGAAACCATCGCCAAGCGCATCTACCGCGCCGACGAGGTTCTGGCCGACAACAAGATCCGCACGCAGCTGAAAGAATGGGAAGCAGCGGGGTATGGCAACCTGCCGGTCTGCATGGCGAAAACCCAGTACAGCTTCTCGACCGACCCGACCCTGCGGGGCGCGCCCACCGGCCATTCGGTCCCGGTGCGTGAGGTCCGCCTGAGCGCGGGTGCGGGCTTTATCGTGGTTGTCTGCGGTGAGATCATGACCATGCCGGGCCTGCCCCGCAAACCGGCCGCGGAAACCATCTGCCTCAATGACGCAGGTGAGATCGAGGGCTTGTTCTAAGTCGCTGAATAAGACATTTCATGGTCCGGAACCCCCGGGCCATGAGGAGACGATGATGCCCACTCTGACACCGCCGCAGGACTGCCATTCGATGCGGGATCTGCGGGTTCAGATCGACAGGCTTGACCACCAGCTGATCGGGATGCTGGTGAGGCGCGCAAGCTATATCGACCGCGCGTCTGAGCTGAAGCCGGGCGAGGGCCTGCCCGCCCGCATCCCGGACCGGGTCGAGGATGTGGTGCAAAAGGTGCGCGCCAGTTCGCAGGCGGCGGGGATGGACCCCGATTTGTCCGAAACGCTCTGGCGCATTCTGATTGACTGGTCGATTGCACGTGAGGAACGTGTGCTCGGCCCCGAGTAAAGACCGGGCGCGTTCTGCGCCCGTTTGGGTTTTGAAAGAAGGGACCAAAGGATGGTAGCGCAGGTTATCGACGGGAAGGCCTTTGCCGCCAAAGTGCGCGCGCAGGTGGCCGATCAGGTTGCAAAGCTGAAAGAGGAAAACGGCATCACCCCCGGCCTGGCCGTGGTTCTGGTGGGCGAGGATCCGGCCAGCCAGGTCTATGTCCGCTCGAAAGGCAAGATGACCGTCGAGGTCGGCATGAACAGCTACGAGCACAAGCTGGATGTGGAGACCTCCGAGGCGGAGCTGCTGGCGCTGATCGACAAACTGAACACTGATCCGGCGGTGCATGGCATTCTGGTACAGCTGCCGCTGCCAAAACACCTGAACGAGGATCTGGTGATCAACTCGATCGATCCGGCCAAGGATGTGGACGGCTTCCACATCTCGAATGTGGGCCTGCTGGGCACTGGTCAGAAATCGATGGTGCCCTGCACCCCGCTGGGCTGCCTGATGATGCTGCGCGATCACCACGGGTCGCTGTCGGGCATGGATGCGGTTGTCATCGGTCGCTCGAACATCGTGGGCAAGCCGATGGCTCAGCTGCTGCTGGGGGACAGCTGCACTGTGACCATCGCGCATTCGCGCACCAGGGACCTGCCGGATGTGGTGCGCCGCGCCGATATTGTCGTGGCCGCTGTCGGCCGCCCCGAGATGGTGCCCGGCGACTGGATCAAGGAAGGCGCCACCGTGATCGACGTGGGCATCAACCGCATCGAACGCGATGGCAAGACCAAGCTGGTCGGCGATGTCGACTATACCAGCGCCGCCGAGCGCGCCGGCGCCATCACCCCCGTCCCCGGCGGCGTCGGCCCCATGACCATCGCCTGCCTGCTGGCTAACACCCTCACCGCCTGCTGCCGCGCAAACAAACTCCCCGAACCAGAAGGCCTGACCGCCTGATACACGCGGGGCCGGATCGGACCCTTCGGACCGGCCCCCTTTTTTGGCAGGCAAAGCTCCAGCCAAATCGTCCCCTGACTGCATGGGCAAAGCGCCCTGAATGGGTTTGACAGCCGAACAAATCATGATATCCCTGTAATCCCAGCTGGTTACAGGTGAAGGCACTATTGTGTTTGACACATTCGGGGTGAACTATGCTAATTCATGCACAAAAGCGGTATGACGTCTAAAATAAGTATAATCCTGAAGGCATTTTCACCGCAACGTGTGGTAGCGGGTTTGGTCTTTCTTCCTTTACTTGCATATGCGTTTCCACCCTTCCTTGATTCTGACCTGTCATTTGGACTGCGGCTTGTATTCTGGGCGGGAGTGATGGTCCTTGCTTTGACGGTTACCGGGCTTGCCAGAAAGCTGATGCGGAAGAACCCCGTTTTCCTGAATGTTCCGGCGAGGGATCTGGCATTTGTTTCTTTGACCTTGGCATTGTTCACGCCTTCACTTTGGATGTTGGCCTGGGTTCTTTTCACCTGTGGTGGATACATGGCGCCGGACGCCGAGAGGGTTGTGGTTTATGGCGCTTTGTTCGCGACAGGCTTGATGCTTGTACAGCGCAACGATCTGAATGCCGCGGCAATTACTGAATCTGATCTTGAAAAACCACGACTTGTCAAACGCTTGCCACCCAGATTCAACGGGCAGATCTATCGCTTGACCGTTCGGGATCACAACGTGGATGTTGTCACCTCAGAAGGCACCTTCACGCTCCGGTCGCGTTTCACAGATGCGATTGCCGAGATGGAGCCTGTCCCGGGTCATTGCTCGCACCGTTCGCATTGGGTCACCGACGCATCCATTGTAAGTGTCGAAAGGGAAGGCAGTAAAACCTATCTGAAATTGATCAATTGTGATCTGGTTCCGGTCAGCCGGAAATACAAACCGATGCTGGAAATGGATGGCCTGATCTGAACCTATTGCGGCATTGGCAACATGTATGGACGCGGACCTGTGAGGATCGCCATCGCCTGCGATCCCATCAGTGCCGACAGCACTTGATCAGAGCTGCGAAGCCCCCCGGTAAAAGCGCCATAGGCCGGAAGTATAATGCGATGATCATTCAGCAGAAAAGCGGGGCGTGAAATATGACGTCCCTTGACCCTGATCCGGACTTTTGGATGGTAATGGCCGGAAACTTCTCCTCGCGCGGGATCCTGCGCGATATGACAGAAAACAAGCGGGCCACGGTGCCATTCGAACAGATGGGTCCCCCCCAGCTCAATAGGACCGGGATCGTGGTTCCCCTCAATCCAGATCCACTGACGTCCGGACTGTAAGGTCGCGATCCTTAGCATTTCTGATTTTGGCAGCGCCCGGGCAGCCTCAAGATCATCGAAGCTGTCGCCCAGACATACAATGGTTTTGGCGTTCGTTTGTCCCAGGTCATCTTTCAGGCGGTCCAGCGTTTCACGGCTGTCATAAGGCGGAAGTGAAGGCCCACCACGCCGCGCGACGCGCTCGGATTTACCCAGATGCAAGTCCGACACGCACAGCAAGCTTTCGTCTGGCCACCAAAGCGCACCGGACGGCAAAGCACACAGGCGCTGACCCGCAAAGGGAAACTCAAGTTCGTTCATGATACGTTCTTGGCCTGTTTCAGGGCCCGGCGCAAGCAGATCAAAGCTGTTCCAACCCCGCCGCTTGCAGCAGCCGCGCGCTTTCTTCCGCCAGAAGCCTTTCTTCGGCACTGCCTTTCACCGGCACTTTGCCAACCTCCAGAAACAGTGGCGCTGACAGGGGTGAAACACGCTCCAGCCGCACCAGATCAATCCTGTCGCCAATTCGGGCCAGCATTGTTTCGATCCGACCGAAATCGACAAGCCCACGCATGGCTTCCTCGCGGGTGATCTGCATCAATAGGTGATCGGGATCGTATTTCAGCAAGGTGTCATACAGGATATCGGACGAAAACGTAGCCTGCCGCCCGCTTTTGCGCTGCCCTGCCATGTTGCGTTCGATCAGACCGGCAATGGTGGCCGATGCACGAAACGTGCGCTTCATAACGGCGTTACCTGCCAGCCAGGTGTCAAGCCTGTCGCGCAGTGCATCGGGTTGAAGCAACGGACGGGGATCGGTAACCGCGTCCAGACCCCAGATCAGTGTGGCATAGTCCGTGGCGACAAAACCCAGCGGGGCCAGTCCGGTCTCCTCCATCCGTTTTGTCAGCAACAGGCCCAAAGTCTGTTGTGCATTTCGTCCGGCAAAGCCGTAGACGCAAAGATGTTCACGCCCGTCGCTGGGAAAGCTCTCGATGAGCAGCCGGTCACGCTGGGGCAGGCGGGACATCTGGCGCTGCAAATCCAGCCATTCAGACGTATGAGGGGGAAGCTGTGGCCAGTCAGTTTGGGCAAACATGTTCAGGATGCGGTCGCTAAGCTGAGTGGAGGTTGCGAATTTCGTGCCCGAGAAGGTCGCAATCTTTGGCTTTCGGTCAGCGTGCCGCGTGACTTCGACCACCATCTCGCGCAGCCCCTCATACCGCACGATTTGCCCACCGATCAGGAAGGTGTCGCCGGGCGTTAGCGAGGCAGCGAATGCTTCTTCTACTTCTCCCAGTGGCTTGCCGCCCCGGTTGCGTTTCAGACGAACCTTGAGCGTATCCGTGTCCTGAATCGTGCCCAGATTCATACGAATTCGCGATGCGGCGCGCGGGTCGCGCAGTTGCCATTGCCCGTCGGCGCCGTGTTGCAGCCTTTGCCAGCGATCATAGGCTTGCAGAGCATAGCCGCCGGTAGCACAGAAATTCAGGCAGGCGTCAAACTCGGCCCGCGTCAATTGAGCGTAAGGCCCGGCGGATGTCATCTCGGCATAAAGATCATCGGCGTTGAACGGTCCGGCGCAAGCGGCAATCAGGATATGCTGGCACAAAACATCGCGCGGGCCACGGCCGCGGGGTTCCCCATCCAGCTCATGGGCTTTGGCGGCCTCTAGCGCGGCGACGCATTCGACCACTTCGAAGCGATTGGCAGGTACCAAAAGGGCTTTGGAAGGTGCGTTATAGCGGTGGTTGGCCCGTCCTATCCTTTGCACCAGCCGTTTGACATTCTTGGGCGCGCCGATCTGGATCACCAGATCGACATCCCCCCAGTCGATGCCCAGATCCAGCGAACCGGTGCAGACGATGGCGCGCAAGTCACCCCGGACCATCGCCGCCTCGACCCGCTCGCGCTGCTGCCGGTCCAGACTGCCGTGATGGATGCCGATGGGCAGACCGTCATCATTGGCCAGCCACAGGTTGTGAAAGAATATCTCGGCCTGGGCGCGCGTATTGTGAAAGATCAATGTGGTCTTGTGCTGCTTGATCTGCTCCAGCACGGCTGGAATAGCATAAGCCGCGCCACCGCCAGACCAGGGCGGCATCTGCGACGTTTCCAGCATTCGGATATCCGGGTCCGGACCGGGGTCGGCCTGTACAATCTGGCAGGGATCAGGGTGGCGGGCCAGAAAGCGGGCAATCGCAACAGGATCTTCCACCGTCGCCGACAACCCGACGCGGCGCAGATCGGGATTGAGGCGTTGCAGGCGTGCCAGCGCCAGCATCAGCTGATCCCCGCGCTTGCTTTCAGCCAGTGCGTGGATTTCATCGACGATGATCCGCTGCACACCTTCAAACATACGCGGGGCATCCTCGTACGAGGTCAGCAACGCCAGACTTTCCGGCGTGGTCAACAGGATATGCGGTGGATCAGCCCTTTGGCGTTTCTTCTGCGTGGCTGAGGTGTCACCGGTTCGATCCTCGATCCTGACAGGCAGGCCGATCTCATCCACCGGGGTGCGCAGATTGCGTTTGATGTCGGCGGCCAGCGCCTTGAGCGGCGAGACATAGATCGTGTGCAATCCATTGTGGCCAGCATCCGCAAGTTCAGCCAGCGACGGCAGAAACCCGGCCATGGTTTTGCCGCCACCGGTGGGCGCAATCAGCAGTGTCGCCGGGCTGAATGCGCGGTCGAACATCTCTTGCTGATGCGGGTGGATGGACCAGCCTTTGGTGGAAAACCACGCGGCAATCCGTGCGGGAATCTGCGTCATGAACGCAGACTACCCGCCCCAGAGTGGTAATGGCACGGCGTTATTTGACGATTTTCTCGTCTTTGACGAACATGTTGGCCCAGGCCCGGTCGATCAGTTCGGGGCTCATCTGATAGGGGATGCCTTCGAACTCGCAGATCGAGATCATCTGGTCGATCAGAAAGATCGGTTGATAGTTGGCGTAGATGTTGTTGATGGTCGGGTATTTGACCTTCAGCAGGTGCACCAGCGCCGCCTCATCCAGCGGCATCCCGCGTTTGCGCGCAACCATGGCGAAAATCTTCAGGAAGTTTTCCTGATTCGGGCCGTCGATCTTGATCTTGAAGAAGATCCGGCGCAGGGCCGCCTGGTCAAATATCTCGTTCGGGTGGAAGTTGGTCGAGAAGATGACCAGCGTATCAAACGGAACTTCGAATTTCTCACCCGATTGCAGGCCCAGGATATCCTTGTTCTCTTCCAGTGGAACAATCCAGCGGTTGACCAGCGCCTGCGGTGGTTCGGCCTGACGGCCAAGGTCGTCCACGATAAAGATGCCGCCCGTGGATTTCAGCTGCAGCGGTGCCTGATAGGTTCGCGCGGTAGGGTTGTAAACCAGGTCCAGCATACTAAGCGACAGTTCACCGCCGGTGACCACGGTCGGGCGTTCACACTGTACATAGCGTGAGTCGAAACGTTTGCGGCGGCGCAGGCTGTTCGGGTCGTCGGCCTCCTGCTCGATCGCGGTGTGCACGATCGGGTCGTAGACCGTGATCACCTGCCCCGCATATTCGATGGCGTAGGGCACATAGACATTGTCCCCCAGCGCATCGCGAATGCCGTTCGAGATGGACGATTTACCGTTGCCCGGCGGACCATACATCAGGATCGACCGGCCTGCGCTGACTGCCGGGCCTAGATGATCCAGCAGGCTGTCGGGCAGAACCAGATGGCCCATGGCGTTGGTCAACTGGTCGCGCGTGACCTGAATGTTGCGGATCGATTGACGTTTGACTTGCTCGCGATAGACATCCAGCGGGACGGGCATCGCACCGAAATACTCGGACTGGCTGAGGGCATCCAGAGCGCGGGCCTTGCCGGCATCAGTCAGCTGATATCCCATCTCGTTGCCGCTGTTGGCGTTCAGCGTCCCCATTGCCTCAAGCAGCTTCTGCTCGCGTGCGATGTCGATCAGTTCCTGGGTCACAGCGCCAGGCAGACATATGGCCGCAGAAACTTCTGACACGGTGCTGGTGTTCTTGCGGAATATGGTCTTCAGCAAGATATCCCGCATCATCACCAGCGGAAGCTTCATTTCGCTTAACCCCTTCGGGGTAGGGGGGGCCATAACAGAGGAAGTCTGCATATTCATGCGCGGTGCTCGTTCGTCAAATTGTAACGCCAACTGCCCGAATAAGGGCGACTTGAAGGAAAAATGACCCAGCTTTGTGGCGGGACAAAGGCAGCGGCAAGGCGCGCTGATGATAGTTTACGAACCGAGAACAGTACCCAGAATCAGATACATGGCCAGCGAGCCACCCAGTGCGAACCCCATGGGGAACTGCTTGCCCCGATCCCAACTTTCCCAATGTGGCGCAATGGTGCGCAACCTTGTGATTTTAGCCAAACGATGCGTGACCACGGCGGCCAGAATACAGGCGGTCAGAATAAGCAGCACCAGCTTTAGATCGCCAAGCCAGACAAATGGCGCGGACGCGGCAAGAAACTTAGCGTCGCCCGCGCCCATTGCCCCTGACGCGTTCAGAAGAATGCCGAAAATCAACACCACGGGGATATGCAGAAGGTGCCAGAAATAGATCGGCATCGACACATTGATCAGCAACAGATGACCGCTGACCGTGCCGGTGGACCAGGGCGGGATGGCAACCAGCCCGACCACGACAAAAATCAACGCCAGCGCAACAACTGCATGGTTTTTGATCCGCATCTCACGCATATCCGTGAAGGCCACGTAAAAGCAGATCGGCAGCACGAAGGGCAGGAACCATGCCGCCGCCGCAGCGGGGATTTGCATGTGTCAGGCCTCTTCAAGCGCACGAAGCGAGCGGACCGCTTCATCGAAATGCTGCGGATGGGTGGCAATGGCCTCGCGGAACAGGTTTTTCGCGGTTTCTACATCGCCCTGCTTGACCGCGGAAATACCCATCGTATTCAGCAGTAGCGCCCGTTCAACCTGGGTCATCGGCACCACTGGAAGGCTATAGTTGCCCTGCGCTGACCGGGCCAGCACCAGATTATTCTTGGCAGTGAACAAAGAGCTGTCCTGGCGGACTGCGTCGGTGAACAGGCGTTCGGCCTCGGCATACTGGCCACGGGTCAGTTTCGAATACCCCCAATTGTTCATTACGCTGCCCGGGCGGGTGGTCAGCCCAACGGCCGTTTCATAGAAATGATCAGCCCGCTTCCACTCTTTCCGGGAATCCGCGACCACCGCCTCAAGGCGATAGCGTTTAAAGGTTTCGAACGTTGGGGGAACCGTATCCAGAACGGTTTTGGCCTGAGACCAGTCGCCATTTCGCACCAGCGCATCGGCGTACTCGACCTTGTCTGCGGCGTTCGTACCCTTCATTGTCGTCACGCGCTTCCACGCTGCTGCCGCTTCGGTGGTGCGTTTTGCGCGTCCCAGGGATATTGCCAACCCGCGCTGAAGATCGATGCGATCAGGGTTCTTGAGTGTGGCACCGTGAAAATAGGTCACTGCCTCATTCGGGTCGGCGGCACTCAACAACACATCGTTCAGGTTGGTTTCGTCAATAACGTTCACTTCCTGAAACGTCCGTTCCACTTTTTCCTCTTCGGATTCCTTTGCACAGGCCGAAAGGATCAGACTGCTGAAAACAACAGCCGGAATCAAGAATTGCTGGCGCATTTTTTGCGTCCTTTACTGCTCTTGCCTCGATTACTGGATTTTGCGTAGCGCGAATTGCCCGTCGCCAAGCTGCTCCAGTGTATATTCTTGTTGTTCTTGCGGGATATTATTAACAGGATTTTCCATTTTTGCGAGTGCTAAGCGCAGATTGTCGCGGATTGCGTCACTTTCGCCATTGTCCAGCGCGTAAGCCCGTTGAAAGACCTGCGCCGCTTCGGGGTACTCCTTTTTCTCCATCAGCAGAACGCCCAGATTATTCCATGCAACAGGCCAATCCGGATCGCCTTCCACGGCACGGCGCAGCAATTTCTCGGCCTGCCCTAAACGCCGCAACCCAAGATTGGCCGTACCCAGAGAGGTCAAGACCTGTGTCGTCATACCCTGGTCCAGCGCGGCGCGGGTAAAAGTATCAAGCGCCAGTTCGTATTCACCGGCAGCCATCAGCCGGTTTCCGACCTCGATATTGTCTTCTGCTTGTCCCCTGGGATCAACTCCCGGCGCATCCAGGCCGTTCGGCGACAGGCCTTCTGTGCAAGAAGCCACCATGGTGCAAACCACGGTGGCCTTAAGTATTCGGCGAAACCCGGACGGGAAGCACCAGAATTCAGCTTTCATAGGGTTTTATCATCCTGCGCGCCCGAAAGTTGAAATGACATTCGCCGACGGGCCGACCAGAATGATCAGCAGTGGCGGAACTGTCAGCATCATTGTGACAAGAGTCATCTTCGTAGGCAACTTGTTCGCAGCCTCCTCGGCGCGCATCACGCGTTTGTCACGCATCTCAGAGGCGTAAACCCGCAATGCTTCGGCAATGGATGTACCGAAAGTTGCCGACTGGATCATCACGGTGACGAATGAGTTTACGTCCTGTACGCCGCAGCGCACTCCGAAGTCGCGCAATACAGTGTCTTTGTCCTTACCGGCTTTCATCTCGTGTGCGACGGTTTCGAATTCCTGAGCGATATCGGGGTAGGAGGATTTCATTTCACCGGACACACGAACGATGGCCTGGTCCAGTGACTGTCCGGCCTCAACGCAGACCAGCATCAGGTCAAGCGTATCGGGAAAGCCTGCTGTAATTGCCTCTTTGCGTGCTTCGACCCGGCGTGTGATCCAGTATTTCGGGGCGAAATAACCAATTGCGGCTGGCACGAACACCCGGATCATCATTTGCTGACCGGTGAATTCCTGACCGTTTGAAAGGACCGTAATCAGCAGAACACCGACAACGATACCAATGATACCTAGCGAAAACTGCGCAAAGTGAAAGAACCGGACCGCATCTTTTGACCGATATCCCGCCTGACGCAGCTTCAGCTCAACCGCCGAATACTCTTCTTCGTTTTTCGGCTCCAGAAAAGTCGCGAATTTCTCAAGCTGCTCATTTCGACTGGAGTTTCGCAGTTGCTCTTTCTTGCTTTTTTTTGTTGCCCGCGGGGCCGCATTCGACCGCTGAAGTTTTTTCAGAGGATCTTCCGGCTGGCTCATGATCAGTGAGACAGCGACAAGAACCATGATCAGGCCAAGTACACCCACCACGATAAGGGGGCCGAACTCACCCAGGTGTTGAGTCAGCAGATCATTGATGTTGGTCAGAAATTCCATTGTGCTGCCCTCAGACCTTGATGTTGGTGATGATCTTCATGACGATCAGGTTCAGTGTCAGCAAAATGCCGACAACGAAACACGCAGGGATGAACCAGGGGTGGTCCAACACTTCGTCATAATACCCTGGGTCCTTGACCAGGATGAAAATCAGACACGCAATTGGGAAGCCAGACAGGAACTTGCCTGACCATTGTGCTTCGGCCGTGATTGCCTTGACACGCCGGAACAGGCGGAACCGCGCACGGATCACCTGTGCCAATCCAGCCAGAATTTCGGCCAGGTTACCACCGGACTGCTGCTGAATACCCACAGCAACCGCGAGGAACCGCAAATCCTGCATATCCAGACGTTCAGCCATATCCTTCAGCGCCTCGCCCACATCGCGACCATAGGCGCATTCATCCGCGATAACACCAAACTCGGTTCCCAGCGGATCCTGAACTTCGTTCGAAACAACCTGAATTGTCGAAACGAAAGGATTACCCACACGCAGCGAACGCACCATCAGCTCAACCGCGTCAGGCAGCTGCTCTTCGATCATTCCCATACGTTTCTTGGCCTTGTGGTTCACCCACGCGTAAACGCCGCCAATACCGATGGCGATTGAAATCGCGGCGCGCAGCGCTGTGTCTGTCGCGGTACCGATGCTCAGACCCACAAACGCCATGGCCGAGACCAGCGCCATGATCATGATCAGTTGACGGGGAGAAAACGCAATGGCGGCTTTTTGAGCCTTGTCAGCAAGCAGCGAATACAGAGGGATGCTCTGTGATTTCATGTGCTGCTGCATTTCCTTGCGCAGCTGCTCCAGAACCTGTTCGCGCCCGGCACCCTTTTCCAGCATGTCCAGACGCCGGTTGACCCGGCTGTTCAGTCTGATGGATTTGCCGAACGCAACCAGATAGATGCCCTCGACCAGGGCAAGAACCCCCACAAAGATGGCGACATAGATGATCGCCTCCATAGGCAATTGCATACCCGGTTCTCCTACATTGTGGTTGGGTCGTAGATGGATGCGGGCAGATCAAAACCCCACAGACGGAAGCGTTCCGAATAGTGGCTGCGCACCCCAGTTGCCGTAAAGTGACCGATGATCTTGTTGTCAGGTGTCAGGCCAACACGTTGAAAACGAAAGATTTCCTGCATCGAAATCACGTCACCTTCCATACCGGTAATCTCGGTGATCGAGGTCATCCGGCGCGAACCATCCTGCAATCGGCTGGCCTGAACGATTAGGTTCACAGCGCTTGCGATCTGGCTGCGGACGGCCTTAATGGGCATTTCGATGCCGGCCATCGCGATCATGTTTTCCAAACGTGAAATCCCGTCACGGGCCGAGTTCGCGTGGATCGTGGTCATCGAACCGTCGTGGCCAGTGTTCATGGCCTGCAACATGTCGATCACCTCGGCGCCGCGTGTCTCGCCGACGATGATGCGGTCAGGTCGCATACGCAGGGCGTTTTTCAGACAGTCGCGCGGGCTGACCTCACCTTTGCCTTCCACGTTAGGCGGTCGGCTTTCCATCCGGCCCACATGGGTTTGTTGCAGCTGAAGTTCCGCCGTATCCTCGATGGTCAAGATGCGTTCGGCATCGTCGATAAAGCTGGACAGAGCGTTGAGTGTGGTCGTTTTACCGGAACCGGTACCGCCCGACACGATGATATTAAGACGGGTTGATACGGCAGCCTGCAAATAGGCAGCCATTTCCTCGGTGAACGCACCGAAACTGACCAGATCATCAATACCCAGCTTGTCTTTTTTGAACTTACGAATCGAAACCAGAGACCCATCTACCGCGATAGGGGGCACCATGGCGTTGAATCGCGATCCATCGGCCAGTCGGGCGTCAACATAAGGGTTGGATTCATCAACACGACGGCCCACCGCAGACACGATCTTGTCGATGATCCGCATCAGGTGCTTTTCATCCTTGAACGTGATGTCGCTGATTTCCAGCTTACCGGCACGTTCCACGAATATCTGATGCGGTCCGTTGACCAGAATATCGTTGACCGTATCGTCCTGCAGCAGCGTCTCAAGCGGACCAAGACCCGTTACTTCGTCGTACAGTTCTTTGTTCAACTGCGATCGGTCATCGCGATTCAGAACGATGTTCCTGGTTTCCAGAACTTCGCTGGCGATTGCGCTGATTTCGGCTCGTAGCTCCGCTTCGGCTGCGGTCTCCAGAGCCGCCAGGTTCAGGTTCTCCAGCAACTCGCGATGCAGTTCGATCTTGATCTCACTCAGCCGTTCCTTGCGTTTTCGATCACGATCGGCCCCGGCAACCTCAGCCGTTTTTTTCTGAGGTTTACGTACGACGGCCGTTGCTGCGGGGCTGGGGGCAGCTTGTGCGGCGGGTGCCGCCGTTTCGACCGGCTGCGCTGCCGCTTTGACGGGCTGCGCTGCTGGCTGTTTTTTATATCTTGAGAACACGGCGATCCCCCCTTGGGATGATGTTACGCAGCTTCAGCGCTGCTGCTGCCAAGGCTGTGAAGTGATTTGGCCAGCTTCGCGATTTCCCGGCGAAGCGGGTTCTTGGCGGCTGAATTGGCCAGCGGCAAACCATGGTCGCCACTTTGCATGACAGGCTTGCCCCCATCAGGCAGCAGCAGGTCAATTGAGATGCCAAGGCTTTCCCCCATGCGTTTCACGCGGCTTTTTCCATTCAGGTCGGTGAATTTTGGGGCTCGGTTCAGCGCAAAGCGCAGCTTGTTGAAGGGCAGTTCTTCGGCCTGCAACGCGCGCTTGAGGCGCAGGGCATTCTGAGCGGACCGCATGTCGAGTTCGATCATTGCAAAATATACATGTGCAGCCTGCAAGACCGTTTCCGACCACAAGACCAGCGTCTTGGGCATATCCACAACCACATAGTCGAAATGTGTGCGCGCCATGTCAATCACGCGCTGGATGTCTTCGGGGGTAATCAGGTCCAATGGCACCATGTCGGATGGCGCGGTCAGAACTTGCAGTTTTTCTTCATATGTTTGAAGGGCTTGCGAGAAAACCTCGCTATCCATCGAATCCGTATCGGACAGCATTTCGAACACCGTCTCGCGACGCGCCAGGTCCAGATAGGTTGAAACCGTGCCGTATTGCAGATCCAGATCGATCAGACAGACGGACGGGGCATCCTTGTCCGATGCACAGGCCAGCTCCCAGGCCAGGTTCACCGCCAAAGTCGTGGAGCCCACGCCACCGGCAAGTCCCTGAACGACGAACAAAGCGCCTTCCTTTGATTCGCCATTTGCCAATGGAACAGCTGCGGCTTGTGCCATGACAACCGGATCGGGCTGCTTCATGCGTTCTACCGCTTCCTGCAATTCACCTTCCGGAAGCGGGTAGGGGACAAACTCGTCCGCGCCCTTGCGCAGCAGTTGGTGGAGCGAAGCAGGTGTGACGTCCTCGGCGATCAGGACGACCTTGATTTTCTTTTCCTTGGCCCGCGTGATGATTTCA
>NZ_JBXWSL010000033.1:0-32752 GCF_059613425.1 Ruegeria sp. BHSA123
TGACACCCGTCGAGCTGTTGCGGCAAAACGCTCCGGCCACCCGTCCCATAATCGCCCTCAGCGAAGGCAACGACCCCCGCATCACCAAAGGAGCCCTCAACGCGCAGAGGGCCAATCTGGCCGATATCATTCTGGTTGGCCCGTACGCCGAGGTCGAAGCAGCCCTGAAAGATCAGGGGGCTGCTGCCTCTCACGGAGTTGAGATCCATGACCCTGTGACTTCGGACCTGACCGAAGAATTTGCCCAGACCTTTTTCGAACTGCGCCAGCATAAAGGCGTCGACCGGGCCAAAGCCCGTGCTGCCGTTGAAACACCCCCCGTCTATGCCGCCATGCTGGTGCGCAGCGGACGCGCCACCGGCACCGTAGGAGGGGCCGTTCACACGACCGGCGAAATCGTCCGTGCAGCCATCCAAGTGATTGGCATGGCCCCCGATGCAGGAATGGTGTCATCCTTTTTCCTGATGTACCCGCCGGAAAATGCTCAGCCCGGGGCGCGGGCGATGCTCTATTCCGATTGCGGGCTGGTCATCAATCCGACCGCGGGCGAGCTGAGCAAGATTGCCATGGCATCCGCCACATCGGCCCGGACGCTGCTGCAGGTCGATCCAAAGATCGCGATGCTCAGCTTTTCCACGAAGGGCAGCGCCAAGCATCCGGACGTGGAAAAGGTGATCGAGGCTACAGAAATGCTGCGCCAGGCCGCGCCAGACCTGAACGTCGACGGTGAACTGCAATTCGACGCCGCCTTTGTACCTTCGGTTGGTGAGCGTAAATCACCGGGTTCGTCTGTCGCCGGGCAGGCCAACGTGATGATCTTTCCCAATCTTGATGCTGGCAATATCGGCTACAAAATCACCCAAAGACTGGGGGGCTACACCGCCATCGGACCGGTCTTACAGGGGCTGGCCAAACCCGCCAACGACCTGTCCCGCGGATGCAGCGCCGAGGATGTGACCCAGATGATCGCCGTGACCGCATTACAGGCAAATAGACTGTAACACTTAATTTTCGCACCGCTCCCGGAACGATGTTCTAAAATACCGAGGAAACTGACAAAATCCTCCTGACATAACCAACTGGACCCGCAAATGACCCATCAGCAGACGATCCTTGATACGTCACCGAAAGTCTCGGACGAAATCCGCAGGACCACCTGCTACATGTGCGCCTGCCGATGCGGCATCAACGTTCACATGAAAGACGGCAAGGTTGCTTATATCGAAGGCAATCGCGACCACCCGGTGAACAAGGGCGTCTTGTGTGCCAAGGGGTCCGCCGGGATCATGCAGGTCAACGCCCCTTCGCGCCTGCGCAAGCCACTGAAACGGGTCGGCCCGCGTGGCTCGGGTGAATTTGAGGAGATCGGCTGGGACGAAGCGCTGGAACTGGCTGTCAGCTGGCTGGAGCCAATCCGTAAAGACAACCCGGAAAAGCTGGCCTTTTTCACCGGCCGGGACCAAAGTCAGAGTTTTACCAGCTTCTGGGCGCAAAATTTCGGAACCTGCAACTATGCGGCGCATGGCGGCTTCTGTTCGGTCAACATGGCCGCGGGCGGCATCTATACGATGGGCGGCGCGTTCTGGGAATTCGGCCAGCCTGATTGGGACCATACCAAGCTGTTCATGTTGTTTGGCGTGGCCGAAGACCACGACTCCAACCCGATCAAAATGGGTATTGGCAAGATCAAAGCGCGCGGCGCACGTGTAATCGGCGTCAACCCCATCCGCAGCGGATACAATGCCGTCGCCGATGATTGGGTCGGCATCACACCGGGAACTGACGGGCTGTTCATCCTGTCATTGATCCATGTACTGATGAAAGCCGGAAAGATCGATCTCGACTATCTGAGCCGCTACACCAATGCCCCGGTTTTGGTGGACGCGTCCGAAGGCGCCGGAAACGGCCTGTTCCTGCGCGACGATGACGGAAAGCCCCTGGTCATCGACCGGAATACAGGCAAGCTGACGGCCTTCGACACGCCTGGCGTTCGCCCGGATTTGTCAGCGATCTACGAAAACGACGGTGTCGTTCATCGCCCTGTGTTTCACTTGATGGCGGAAAAATACCTGTCTGAGGAACACGCGCCCGAAGCTGTTGCCGAAAAATGCGGTATTCCCGCCAAGCGCATTCGCGCGATTGCTGCGGAACTGGCGCGCGTCGCCTTTGACGAGGCGTTCGAGCTGGATCACGAATGGACCGATTTCCGGGGCGAGAAACACACCAAGATGATTGGCCGCCCTGTTGCGATGCACTCGATGCGCGGCGTTTCGGCTCATGCCAATGGTTTCCAGACCTGCCGCGCGCTGCATGTGCTGCAGATCATCCTTGGCACGGTCGAGGTTCCCGGCGGCTTCCGCTTCAAGCCCCCCTACCCCAAACCGATCGAGGCGCACCCGACACCGCATTGCAAGGTGACGCCCAACTCGCCCCTGGATGGCCCGCATCTGGGTTTCGTCCGCGGCCCGGAACACCTTGCGCTGAAGAAAGATGGCAGCCCCGCACGGATCGACAAGGCTTTCACCTGGGAAAACCCGATGTCCAGCCACGGGCTGATGCATATGGTGATCTCGAACGCACATGCGGGCGACCCGTACAAGATCGATACGCTGTTCATGTACATGGCAAACATGTCGTGGAACTCGACCATGAACACCAAGGGTGTCATCGAGATGCTGACGGACAAGGGTGAAAACGGCGATTACGTGATCCCGCGCATCATCTATTCGGACGCCTATTCTTCCGAGATGGTGGCCTACGCGGACCTCGTCCTTCCGGATACAACCTACCTCGAACGCCACGACTGTATCTCGCTGCTGGATCGCCCGATTTGCGAGGCGGATGCGGCCGCTGACGCAATCCGCTGGCCTGTGATCGAACCGGACCGTGACGTGCGCGGGTTTCAGTCAGTATTGATCGATCTCGCAAACCGTATGAAACTTCCGGGCTTCACCCATGAAGACGGCTGCGCAAAATGGGTCGATTACGCCGACTATATCGTCAATCACGAACGCAAGCCGGGTATTGGCCCACTGGCTGGATTCCGTGGCGAAAATGCCGACAAGGAAGGGCGCGGAGAAGTCAACCCGGATCAGTTGAACCGCTATATAGAGAACGGCGGCTTCTACGTGGCGCATATCCCGCAAGGCGCGGATTACTACAAACCATGGAATGCGGCCTATCAGGAATGGGCCGTGGGCATGGGGCTCTATGACAGCCCGCAGCCATACCTATTCCAACTCTACTCCGAGCCGATGCGCAAGTTTCAGCTGGCAGCCGAAGGCCATGGCGACCGACAGCCGCCTGATCATCTGCGCCAGCGGATCAAAGACACGATGGACCCACTTCCAATCTGGTACGAAACAGACCAGCAGGGCAACGACGGCTTCACTGTCAACGCGCTGACCCAGCGCCCGATGGCGATGTATCACAGCTGGGGCACGCAAAACGCCTGGCTGCGGCAGTTGCACGGGCGAAACCCGCTCTATGTTCCGACCAAGCTGATGCACAAGCACGGCCTGAGCGACGGAGATTGGGCCAAAATCACATCCCCTCATGGTGAGATTACCGTCCCTGTGATGGAAATGGCCGCCCTGAACGAAAACACCGTCTGGACATGGAACGCCATCGGCAAACGCAAAGGCGCCTGGGCCCTGCAGCATGACGCGCCCGAGGCCACTAAGGGCTTTTTGCTCAACCACCTGATCCACGAATTATTGCCGCCAAAAGGCGACGGGCTACGCTGGGCCAACTCCGACCCCATTACTGGTCAGGCCGCATGGTTTGACCTGAAAGTCAAAATCGAAAAGGCCGACGCGCCCGCCGATGCTCAGAGCCAGCCTCATTTTGACCCGATCAAATCACCGGTAGGAGCTGGCCCTGCGAATTTGGCGTGGAAGGTGGGCGAATGACCCGGACCCGCTCTTCATCTGGCCACAAATATCCCGGGGGTGAATTGAGCCGCAGGCTCAAGAGGGGGCTGGCCCCCTCACCCGTCCTCAACAGCACAGGTATCCTGACATGACCCAGCTACCGAACTCCACCGAGCGCAAGATGGGTCTGGTGATCGACCTGGACACCTGCGTTGGGTGCCATGCCTGCGTGATTTCCTGCAAGGGCTGGAACACGGAAAATTACGGCGCGCCGCTGTCCGATCAGGATGCCTATGGCGCCAACCCGTCGGGCACTTTCCTGAACCGCGTGCATTCCTACGAGGTGCAACCGGCGGAAGGGCACGCGCAACTGATCCATTTCCCGAAATCCTGCCTGCACTGCGAAGACGCGCCCTGTGTTACCGTCTGCCCAACCGGGGCCAGTTACAAGCGGGTCGAGGATGGCATCGTGCTGGTCAATGAAAGCGACTGCATCGGGTGTGGCCTGTGTGCCTGGTCCTGCCCCTATGGCGCGCGTGAACTGGATAAGGCCGAGGGGGTGATGAAGAAATGCACCCTCTGCGTCGACCGGATCTACAACGAGAACCTGCCCGAGGTGGACCGGATTCCGTCCTGTGTTCGAACCTGTCCGGCGGGCGCGCGGCACTTTGGCGATCTGGGCAATCCGGACAGCGACGTCAGCAAGCTTGTTGCGGATCGCGGCGGAATGGACCTGATGCCCGAAATGGGCACCAAACCCGTCAATAAATATCTGCCGCCGCGCCCGAAAGACACGGTGGAAGATCAGATCGACATCCTGGCCCCCCTGTTGGCACCTGTCGCTGAAGAGCCCAAGGGCTTCCTCGGCTGGCTCGACAAGACGTTGGAGAAACTCTGATGCATCCTGCACCCTCCGTCATCCTCTTCACCACCCTGTCCGGTCTGGGCTTCGGTTTGCTCATCTTCCTTGGTCTTGGCTTTCCGGCCGTCTCGGGCTGGGTGGCCTTTGTGTTCTTCGCCATTGCTTACGGTCTGGCCGTCGGAGGGCTGATGGCCTCGACCTTCCACCTCGGCCACCCGGAACGGGCCTTGAAGGCTTTTACCCAATGGAAAACCAGCTGGCTCAGCCGTGAAGGCTGGTGTGCCGTGCTCGCCCTGGTCGTCATGGGACTTTATGCGATTGGCGTAGTGTTTCTGGATCGGCATTGGAGCCTGCTGGGTTGGGTCGGAGCCTTGATGTCACTGGCGACCGTGTTCACGACATCGATGATCTACACGCAACTCAAGACCATCCCGCGCTGGAATATGAACCTGACCCCCGCCATGTTCCTGAGCTTCAGTCTGGCGGGTGGTGCGTTGCTGGCGGGCCAGACACGTGTTGCTATTCCGCTTCTGCTGATCGCCGCTTTGGTTCAATTCTTGTATTGGAAGAAAGGCGACAAAGCGCTGGAGGCATCCGGAACGGATCTGGGCACGGCGACAGGTTTGGGTAACCGGGGCACAGTCAGAGCGTTCGAGCCACCGCATACCGGTACCAACTATCTGCTGCGTGAGTTTGTTCATGTGGTCGGGCGCAAACATGCACAGAAATTGCGGGTGATCTCGTTTGTATTGGCCTTTGTCCTGCCGGTTCTGTTGCTGGTCCTGCCATTCAACCATTTCCTGGCCCTGCTGGCGGTGGCATCGCATCTGGCGGGTGTCGCGACCTCGCGCTGGTTGTTCTTTGCGCAGGCTGAACATGTCGTTGGGCTTTATTACGGCAAACGTTGAGGGGGCTCTGCCCCCGCCGCGGCACACCGCGACTCCCCCGGGATATTTTTGGCCAGATGAAGTCTGGATCCTGAAAAAGAAAAAGGCGGCGCTCGGTAGTCGAGGCCGCCTTTTCCGGTTTCTGAAGACCGGGTCAGATGAGGCCCGCGTGTGCCATTGCTGCTTCAATCGCGGCCTTTGTGCTGTCTTCCAGCTCGGTCAGAGGCGAGCGGACTTCAGTGCTGCAGAGACCCAGTTTGCTGAGCGCGTATTTGGCGCCGACCAACCCGGGTTCGATAAAGATCGCTTCGTGCAGCGGCATCAGCTTGTCCTGGTATTCCAGTGCCTTTGCATAATCGCCCGACAATGTGGCCTGCTGGAATTCGGCGCAGAGTCTGGGAGCCACGTTTGCTGTGACTGAAATGCATCCGACACCGCCATGGGCATTGAAACCCAGTGCCGTGGCGTCTTCACCGGACAGTTGGCAGAAGTCCTTGCCACAGATCGCACGCTGCTGGCTGACGCGCGCCAGATCGCCCGTCGCATCCTTGACCCCGACAATACGCGGCAACCGGGCCAATTCGCCCATGGTGGCGGGGGTCATGTCGATGACCGATCGCCCGGGAATGTTGTAGATGATGATCGGAATATCCGCAGCCTCGTGCAGGGCTTGGAAATGCGCGATCAGGCCGCGTTGAGTCGGTTTGTTGTAGTAAGGCGTGACAACCAGCGCCGCATCGGCCCCAACTTTTTCGGCGAACTGAACGAACCGGACGGCTTCGACCGTATTGTTCGACCCGGCACCGGCAATAACCGGAACACGGCCAGCAGCCGTTTTGACCACTTCTTCGATGACCGTTTCGTGTTCGTCATGGCTGAGCGTCGGGCTTTCGCCGGTGGTTCCAACGGGCACCAGCCCGGTCGAGCCTTCGGAGATCTGCCATTCGACCAGATGTTTAAGCGTCTTCAGGTCCAACTCGCCGTTGTTGAACGGAGTGACGAGGGCTGGCATCGAGCCTTTGAACATGACACGCTCCTTAAGGTGCACATTGCGGTTTTTGCGCCTCGGCCTCTCACGTTTCCAGCTTTGTGAGTTGATCCCGCCGGCGCAGGGTTTATCCTCACAGGCTCTATCCTCGGTTGGTTGGGAAATGCAAGGGATGACACGCTTTCTGGCACTGTTGACTGGTGTGATTCTATACGCAGTGACGACACCGCAAGCCGTACGCGCGGACGCGGCCGGTGATTTGCGCGCTGGGCTCTATGAAATGCGCAAGGGCGACTGGAACGCGGCACTGCGCGTATCGGGCCAGCGCGGCTCGGTCTCGCGCGATGTCATTGTCTGGCACTGGCTGCGTGAGGGGTTTGGCAGCTCGGGCGATGTGCTGGTGTTTCTCGAACGCCGCCCGGATTGGCCCGGGCTGGATTGGCTGCGCCGCAAGAGTGAGCCGGTCTTTACCGGGGCCGATCCCGACAGGGTTCTGAAGTTTTACGCTGGCTTGACTCCTCAGACTGCTGAAGGCGCGCTGAACTATGCGGTGGCCCTTAAGGCCAAAGGGCGCATTGGCGAGGCGGAAGCCGACATCGTGACAGCCTGGCGTACCATGCCGATGGGGTCGGGGTTGCAAAAAGACTATCTGGAGAATTTTGACAAACTGCTGAAGCCGCACCATGCCGCGCGGCTGGACCGGATGCTGTGGGATGGCCATTTGGTCAGCGCAGAACAGATGCTACCCCTGGTCAGCACGGATGAGCGCAAGCTGGCCGAAGCACGGATCGCATTGCAGAAACGCCAGCCAGGCGTAGACGGTAAGGTGGCGGCGGTACCGAAGTCGCTGGCAGATGCGCCGGGGCTGGCATTCGACCGTTTTGTCTGGCGAGACAAGAAAGAACTGGATGACAGCGCCGTCGACCTGATGCTGGCACGGTCAACCGGACCGGAGGCTCTGGGCGAGCCTGACAAATGGGCCGAGGGTCGCCGCCGTCTGGCCCGGCTCGAGATGCGATCGGGGCGGGCAGCGCGTGCTTATGACGTAGCGGCCAAGCACCATATGACCCCCGAAATGGGATATTCCTATGCGGATCTCGAGTGGCTGGCCGGGTTTCTGGCCCTACGCAAACTGAATGACCCTGCCACAGCCGTGCGGCACTTCCAGAATTTTTCGAATGCCGTGCAATCGCCGATCTCGAAAGGGCGCGGCGGCTATTGGCTGGGGCGAGCTTACGCCGAGCTTGGGGAAGCAGACAAAGCCTATGAGGCCTATGCGATGGGCGCGGATCATCAGACCTCTTTTTATGGTCTGCTGGCGGCGGAACGGATCGGACGGCCATTTGACAAGGAACTGGCCAATCCGCGTCGCGCGCCGCACTGGCGTCAGGCTGAGTTCGCCGCTTCCAGCGTTCTGGAAGCCGGGCTGCTGTTGCTGAAGGCCGGGGAAGACAACTTGTCCGAGAGGTTCCTGACGCATCTTGTCGAAGGTCTTGACCCTGTGCAGGCCAACCAGTTGGGCGACCTTGCGATTGAGCTGAAACAGCCGCATCTGGCCGTCATGATCGCCAAGAGGGCAGCGACCACGGGCACCGTTTTGCCCGCGGCCTATTACCCGGTTCATCCGGTGGCCGACATGCGTCTGCCAATGGCCAAGGAAATGACGCTGGCCATCGCACGACGCGAAAGCGAATTTGATCCGGTTGTCGTCAGCGGCGCGGGTGCGCGCGGCCTGATGCAGGTGATGCCCGCAACGGCCAAGCTGGTGGCCGGAGAGCTGGGGATACTCAGCGGCCATCAGACCGGTCGGTTGACGTCGGACTGGCAATACAACGCCAAGCTTGGCGCCAACTATCTTTCGGGCCTTGCGACCGAGTTCAACGGGAATGTCGTCATGATGGCGGCGGGTTACAATGCTGGTCCAAAGCGCCCGATCTCGTGGATGGAACGCTATGGTGATCCACGCACCGGCGAGGTGGATATCGTAGACTGGATCGAGACCATTCCGTTCGATGAGACGCGCAACTATGTGATGCGCGTGACCGAAAGCTTGCCGGTCTACCGCGCCCGACTGGGGCAGCCCGCCCTGCCGGTTCCGTTTTCGCAGGAACTGATCGGATCATCGCTGGCGGCGTTCGCGCCATAAGGTAAAAAGCCCTGCGGCTACAACAATCGCTGCGCCCGCGACAACTTCAGGGCGCAGTGTTTCACCAAAGATCGAAATCCCCAGAATCGCGCTCCAGACCAGGTGAAAATAGGCAAAGGGTTGGACGGCGCTGGCTTCGGCCATCTCATAACATTTGATCAGCAGCCAGTGCCCCGTTGCCCCGCTGACGCACAGCAACGCCATCCAGAGCCAGTCGCTGCGGGCCATTGGCTCCCAGAACCACATTCCAAACAGGGTCATGGCGACGGCGCCAACGACGCCGGTCCAGAAAAAGCTGGTGGCCGTGCTATCCTGACGTGCGACATAGCGCGTCAGCAGGCCATAGATCGCAAACAAAAACGCCGAGATCAGCGGTATGACGGCCCAAGGATCAAAGACACCAACGCCCGGCTGCAGAATGATCAGAACACCAATGCAACCAACGCCGATCGCGACCCAGCGCCGCCATCCGACCTTTTCGTCCAGAACCGGACCGCTCAGCGCCGCGACAAGCAGGGGATAGCTTATGAAAACGGCCATACTGTCGATCAGACCGAGCACTGTGAAACCAAATACGGCGACGCAGATCTCGGTGGCCAGCAGCAGGCCCCGCAGGATCTGAAGACCCATCTGGTTCGTCTGCATGGCCGCCTTTAACCCGCCTGAGGATCGCGCCGCCAACGCAATGACAAAGGCCGCGAAGAACCAATAGCGGATCATCACCACCATGTAGGTGTTATAGGTTCCGGCCAAATGGCGTGAGATACCGTCCTGCAAGGCAAAGACAATCGTCGCGCCCACCATCAGGGCGATACCCGCACCTGCATTGTTTTTCTGCGTCATGCCTTGAGCGCCCGCGTCATGTGCCTCTTTCGGCCATAACCGGATGTACGGGTGACGGTGAAACCGGCATCCTGAAGCCCGCGTCGAACAAACCCGGCGGCCGTATATGTGGCTGCGGTACCATCGGTGGCTGTATGCGCCGCCACTTGCTGCATCAGATCTGCCCCCCACAATTCTGGGTTCTTGGCAGGAGAGAACCCGTCGAGGAACCAGGCGTTGGCCAGGCCAGTCCATTGCGGCAGGCTGTTGCGCGCATCGCCGATGATCACTTCGCATTGAAGGGTTTCAAGACTGCACGCGCGACCTGTCCAATGGGCCAGAAACCGGCTGCACCACGGGTGCAACTCGGGGAAGGCCTCAAGCGCGTGACGCATATCATCCGTGGCCATGGGAAAGGCTTCGAAACTGGTGAACCGAAGCGGCCCTGTTTGGCCGGATTTCTCCCATTCAGACCAGACCGTCAGCAGGTTCAGACCGGTGCCAAAGCCCAGCTCGGCAATATGAAACCCCGGCGCAAAACGTTCTGGCAGATCATTACCTGCAAGAAACACATGGCGCGTCTCTTCCAGCCCGTTCTGCAACGAGTAATAGGGATCGTCGAAACGGTCCGAGACCGGTATCTGATCCTCGGTCCACGTCAATTCGGCATGCTGGTCTGCCATCGGGGAATCCTGTAGCTAAGCGGCGCGACACTGAACAAGGAAAAGGGAATTGGCAATGATCGATGTGACGGTTCGCGGGGCAGGAATTTTCGGCCTGTCCATCGCCTGGACCTGCGCCCGTCGGGGCGCGAAGGTGCAGGTCGTCGATCCTTTTGGGCCGGGCTCCGGGTCCAGCGGCGGTCTGGTGGGGGCCTTGGCCCCGCACGTGCCTGAAAACTGGAATGCTAAGAAAGCTTTCCAATTCGACAGCCTGATCATGGCCGAACCCTTTTGGCATCAGGTCGAGGGTACCGGCGGCGTTTCTCCCGGCTACGGGCGGCTGGGCCGTCTTCAACCCATTCCTGACGCCCGCAGTCTGGATCTGGCCCGGCAACGCGAAGGTTCAGCCGATCAGCTTTGGCAGGGGCGGGCAGAATGGCGGGTGATCAGCACATCGCAGGCCGGATCGTGGTGCCCGCCCAGCCCCACCGGCTTTGTCATCCGCGATACGCTGACGGCGCGCATGCATCCCCGGCGGGCCTGCGCCGCTCTGGTTGCAGCCCTTGAGGTCATGGGTGTCCACGTTGTCAGTAGCGCTGATGATAAAGGGCAGGTTGTCCACGCCACGGGCCTAGCCGGATTACTTGAACTGAACGACGCCTACGGAAAGACCGTCGGAAACGGTGTCAAAGGTCAGGCCGCCCTGTTGCGCTTTGACGCGGGAGAGGTGCCACAGCTTTTCGCGGATGCGGTCCATATCGTGCCACATGCGGACGGAACGCTTGCAATCGGATCAACGTCTGAACGGGAATATGACGACCCAACCAGCACAGACAGTGCATTGGACGATATCATAGACCGGGCCACGCGCGCGCTGCCGCTTTTGCACGGGGCCGAGGTGATCGAACGTTGGGCCGGGGTGCGTCCCCGCAGCAAAAGCCGCGCCCCGATGTTAGGCCTGCATCCGTTGCATCAGGGTCAGTTCATCGCCAATGGCGGTTTCAAGATCGGCTTTGGCATGGCTCCGAAAGTGGCCGATGTTATGGCCGATCTGATGCTGGAGGACAGGGATTCGATCCCCGATGACTTCCGCCCCGGAGCCTCACTGTGATAGGGCCACAGCTTTCATGCATTGCCGCCCATCCGGGCCGCGCACCCACATGTCCTGACCGTTCCGGCACAGCTGGGCAGTCTCGAAATGCATCAACGGCGAGGTCGCACGGAAAGAAAACGACTTGAGTGGTCCGCCAAGATCAACTGCAAACAGCATCAGAAGCTGCGCCAGAAGTGGCCCGTGCACAACCAGCCCTGCATATCCTTCCACATCGCGCGCATAGTCCAGATCGTAGTGAATGCGATGGCCGTTGAAGGTCAGCGCTGAGTAGCGAAACAGCAGGGTGGTATCGAACGCAACCGCGTGGATATCCGTTTCATCCGTGCGTGAACGAGGCGGCGTTTGAGTTATTGCATCCGGCGTGGGGTCTTCACGATAAACAAGGTCCTGCCATTCTGTCAGACAAAGTTGGCCACCTTGCCGTATCTCATGCCGCAACGTGACAAAACCCAACGGTCCGGAGCGCCCTGTTTTTGCGCTTTGGTTTTCAAGAACCGATGTCCTGTCAGCAGGGATACCCGCGATCAGCGGTGCATGAAATTCCAATTGCCCACCGGCCCACATTCTGCGGGGCAATCCCATATCCGGGATCAGGCCACCCACCTTGGGATGCCCATCCCGCCCCAGCGCAGCAGGCGGTTGCGGCGCCCAGAAATAGAGCTGATGGAAGAATGGCGGCAGAGCTGAGCCTTTGGCAATTGTTGGCTCAGAGCCCAACGCAACCTGAAACGAAGCGGCACGGGCCGGGTCAAGGATATCGCTTTGACTTTGTTCCAACATATGCGCAGTCCAAGCTCAGAAACCGGCCTCGACCCTGAGTTTCTGCATCAGCATGTGCAGTGACTTTTCATACCGTTCGGACAGCAACTTTCCCTGTTCGTCGAATTCATTCGAACTGTCAGCGAGGTGGATTTCCGGACCCTGCAAGATGCGGGGCTGAAAGGGCACCATGCAAGCGCGCAGGATCATCTGCGCCCTTTCCCCGCCAGCGCGGCCACCCGCCGCCGACATCACGGCAACCGGCTTGCCCGCCCATGGATTGCCCTTTGTCCGGCTGACCCAGTCCAGTGCGTTTTTCAGAACTCCCGAAGGCCCTTTGTTGTACTCGGGCGTCGAGATGATCACCGCGTCCGCCTGCCCGATCTGGTCGGCCAGCATCTGAACAGATGCCGGTATCCCTTCGGCATCCTCCAGATCGCCATCATAAAGCGGCAGGTTCAGGTCTGCTTCGGCATAGCTGACAGGGTCGAACAACCGGGCCGCTTCGCGCAGCAGCTTGCGGTTCGTCGCGTCCTTGCGCAGGGAGCCGGACAGGCCAAGCAGGGTCGGTTGAGACATCAGGGACAACTCCGTTTCAGTGTTTCCCAATAGTTAGACCGAGATTGACCCCGACCAAACCCCCATTGACGCACAGTCATTGCGCAACAGCGGCCGGGCCAGACCGGTCCTGCGTTTCAGGATCACGCGTTTCCGCTGGGGACCACAACAATCTCAACCCGCCGGTTTTGCGCTTTTCCTTGCGGCGTTAGGTTGGACGCGACCGGGTTGTTTTCACCCTGACCGTAGGTTCTGATACGGCTGTAGCTGACACCATTGGCCTGCAGGATATCCGCGACCGCGTTTGCGCGACGCTCGGACAATCCCTGATTATAAGACGCGTCGCCGTCGCTGTCGGTATGACCAATGATCTGCACGTTCGAGTTGGGATAGTTGACAAGGTTCTGGCCCACTTTCACCAGATCCGCCCGCAGCGCCGGGCGCACGGTCGAGCTGTCCGTGTCAAACGTAATGTCATTCGGGACGGTCACGATCAGCCGGTCACCCGCATTGACGATTGTAATCCCGTCATTTGCCAGTTGCTGACGCAATTCCGCAGCCTGCTTGTCCAACTGGTTGCCGATCAGACCGCCACCCGTGGCACCAATGGCGGCACCGGCCAGCGCCCCAAGACCCGGGTTCGAGTTATTGGCAATCGCGCCGACACCCGCGCCGATAAGGCCACCCAGAACCGCACCCTGCTTCGTATTTTTGTTGGGGTCGTTCTGAACGGTCAGGGTGCCCGGATCGGTACAGGCCGTCACCGCCATGATTGAACACAGGCCTGTCGCCAGAAAAAACTTTGAAATCGTCATGATATCACCTTCTGCTCCGGTACCCGTTCTTCGGGCTTGATCCATTTCACCCAGTATATCACTGCGCTTGCTCACAGGCTCAAGCAACAATGCGGTGAAATAGGCGAATACCCGCCAAAGGCCATTCATACCGGTTCCGCAAAGGTGCCCGCGTGCTGTTGTTCCTGCCAGAGATCACGCAAAGATTTACCCTGTCCCAGAAATCCTTCGTCAGTGTATTCACTGGACCAGATGCGATCGGTTCTGAAATGGCGAAAGCCGCTTCGCATTTCACACCACCCTGCCAGCAACGTGCATTCGATATGATAGATCAGCGCTAGCGGGCGCACCACGCGGATGGTTTGTTCGCCTTCACCATCTACGTAAGTGATGCGAATTTTCCGTTCTGCCCGAATAGCTTCGCATAATGCGAAACAGAAACACATCCCTTCTCGGGATCATCCGCCGGAGCCCCCCAGGGTGAAACCTGCAACCAATCGGTCGGGCTATGCAGTGCATCGATCTTCCGACAGATTCGACTTGCAGCGCGCTGCAAGTGGCTGTCGCCGGTGCGCGCCAGAAGAGACAGGCCAACCCACAGAGCCTCAACCTCTTCGGCGTCGAAATTCAGCGGTGGCAAATCGTAACCACGCCGCATCATGTAGCCGACACCGGCCTCACCTTCGATGGGTGTTCGCTGGGCCTGCAATTCGGCAATGTCACGATAGACGGTGCGCATGGACACCTCCAGCCGGGTGGCCAGTGCTTCCGCCGTGACCGGCGCACTTGCGGCCCGCAAGATCTGGATGATTTCAAACAAACGGGTCGAACGGCGCATCGCATTCTCCTGACACTCTGCTGACACCCTAGCACACCCCACTGACAACATGCTGTCAGCAGTGACGCGCGATAATGGGTGGATATCACACAAGGAGCCAAGAAATGCCGCACCTCGACAACCACGTCATGATGACACTGAAGCTTGGTCAATGGTCACAGGATCACACACTGCGTGCCTTCGAGATTGAACGTGAGCTCGCGCAGGAGCGCCATTGCCGCCAGCCGGTTTCGACGAAACGAACAAGACGCATTTCGCTGGGCAACCTGAAGATGCTGTGGGCCGGAATTGTCTGAGATCAGAAATCGGGCTGGGCGCGAAATTTCATCGAGTGCCCGCCCTCGGGATGCTTCAGGCGCAGTTCTTCGGAATGCAGCATCAATCTGGGAAATTCCCTTGCCGCACCTGTTGCATAGAACGGATCGCCCAGAATCGGGTGACCCAATGCCTGCATATGAACGCGTAACTGATGAGACCGCCCGGTTTTGGGAAACAAACGTAGGCGAGAGGTCTCGCCCTCATGTTTCACGACGCGCCAATCGGTGACAGCAGGTTTACCCGTATCATGACACACAATTTGTCTGGGTCGGTTAGGCCAGTCCACGATCAACGGCAGGTCAACGGTGCCGGTCTTTGGCTCCATACGCCCCCAGACACGGGCAATATAGGTTTTCCGGGTCTGCCGCTTCTCGAACTGCATACTCAGATGCCGTTGCGCATGGGGTGTTTGGGCAAAAACCATGACACCTGATGTGTCCCGGTCCAGTCGATGCACAAGCAGCGCCTGAGGGAATGCCGCCTGCACGCGTGTCAGAAGACAATCAGCCAGATGCTCGCCCCGCCCCGGCACAGAAAGCAGACCTGACGGTTTGTTCACCACAATCAGCTGCGCATCTTCGTGCAGCACGTCCAGCGCGGTTTGCGGGGGGGCATAGGTTTCGGTCATGCGGGCCTGCCTATCTCAGCACGCACCTTCCCGCAACGTCGTCCTTGCGCGCACGGTCATGATCAGTGAACTTCTGCGCAGGAGGACAGGACATGCACCCCACAATTGAACGACTGCAAGAGGTTGTCGCCAAGGGCGATGAGGCGCTGATCCACGATCTGCTGGCCGAAGATGTGCAGTTCCTGCCACCAACCTATTACAGCACCTGGACCGGGCGCTCACCTGTGGCTGCCGTTCTTGGTCATGTCGGGCAGGTCTTTTCCGACTTCCGGTATCGCAGGATCATGGGCGCTGGCAACGATTGGGCACTGGAGTTTCAATGCAAGATTGGAGATCTGGACGGCATTGGCGTTGACCTCATTACGCTGAACGAGGATGGTCTGATCCAAATCTTCGAAGTGGCCATGCGCCCCTACAAAACAGTCGGCGCATTACGCGAGGCGATGATGGCGCGCGTGATGACTGACGCTCGTTTTCTGGAATTCAAAAACGCCCTGACGTGACTTGATGATGCGCACTCTGATAGCACCCGACCAGGTTTTACGTGTGCCCTTGTTGCCCATTCTGGCCGCGCAAGCCCTTTTGGTGCGCCGCAATGCCCGGCTTTTGCCGGAGCCGACTGGCCCGCGAGCGGGCCGAACAGGGCGTGGCCCCCGCCTGCGTCTGCTGATCACCGGCGACAGCTCGGCGGCCGGAGTGGGCGCGGGAACTCAGGCGCAGGCCTTGTCGGGGCAGCTTGTGGACCGGCTGACCAGACACCACACGGTTGAATGGCAACTTGAGGCCACCACAGGGCACACGACGCTGGATACGATTGACCGCCTGAGCCGCATAAAGGGCGAATTCGATGCGGTGGTCACTGCTTTGGGGGTGAACGATGTCACCCGCGCCGTCTCTTGCCGCACATTTGCGGATCGTCAGGCGCAGCTTATCAACATCCTGACAAAAGACCTGGGGGCGCGGCGCATAATCATCACCGGCGTTCCGCAAATGAACAGGTTTCCCGCCCTGCCACACCCATTGGCCTGGGTGCTTGGCCGTCAGGCTGCGCGGCTGGATAATGCGTTGCAACAGGTTGTTTCCGTCCATTCACACGTGCAACATCTAAGGCTTGATCTGCCCGACGACCCGGCCCTGGCGGCACCGGACGGCTATCACCCAAGCCCCCGGGCCTATGCGCTGTGGGCAGATGCTGCAGCACGCCTGTTGCTTCAGGCCTGAGCCCGCGCCTGCCGGATCATCGGGATCGAGTAAATGACCAATGCCACCCAGATCAGGGGGAATGCGATCATGCGTCCGGTGTCGATTTTCTCACCAAACAGAGTGATGGCTGTAATGAAAATCATAGTCGGCGCAATGTACTGCAGGATGCCCATGGTCGACAGGCGCACCAGCTTGGCCCCGTTCGCATAGACCAGCAATGGAACCGCCGTGACGATACCGGCGCAGGACAACAGTAGGGTATCAGACATCGCGACCCCAAAATGGCCTGTGCCTTGCACGCCCAGCCAGGTGACATAAGCCAAGGCCGGGATCAAAAGGATCAGGACCTCAAGCAGAAAGCCCTGGTTGGGACCAATTGGAAGGGATCTCTTGAAGAACGCATAGAAACCCCAGCTGACCATCAAACTCAGCGCCGCCCAGGGAAGCCGCCCTGCCTCGAGAACAAGTACAAGAACGCCCAACGCGGCAAGCCCCACCGCAAACAATTGAGTCCGCGTCAGGGGCTCACGCAGCAGAATTGCGCCCAACGCAATACTGAAAAGCGGGTTGATGTAATACCCAAGCGCCGCGTCCAGCGCGTGCCCCGTCGAGATCGCCCAAACATAAATCGCCCAGTTCACGGAAATCAGCGCCGCCGTCAAAGCTGCCATGGCCAGCATCCCGGGATTGCCCAGTGCAGCTTTCAAGTCCCGGGTACGCCCCAGCGCGACCAGAAGCAAACCTGCAACCGGAACAGACCAGATAACCCGATGCGCCACCACCTCAACCGGTCCAATGTGATCCATCGCCTTCATATAAAGCGGCAGAAATCCCCACAGGACATACGCCGTGACAGCTAAAGCCAGACCTTTGGGCGTGTCCGCATTCTGAGGTGGTAAAGGCGTGTCTGTCACGAAGGTTCTCCGGTTGATACCGGTTTCGTTTACGGCAGAACTGAACGGATTGAAAACTCTGAAAACAGTGAACTGTCACATAACGATTTGTGATAAGTTAGCTGACCGCAGCTGTTGCCGCCAAAATGCGAGGCTCTGCCTCGCGCTCCAGGATATTTAGAGCCAGGTGAAGCAAGGGATCCGCACTTCATCTGGCCCAAAATATCCCGGGGGAGTCGCCCGGCACGGGCGGCGCGGGCAGAGCCCCCAGCCCTGTCTGTCAGACCTTCACCCGTTCGGATTTCGGGTCATACATCGGTTTAAGCGATGCTTCGGCTTTGACCTTCACGCCGCAAACATCGATCTCATAGGTTGAACCCAGAACGTCTGCGGCCTTTTCACCTTCGCACGGTACATAGCCCATTCCGATGGCACCGCCGAGGCTGTGACCGTAGTTGCCGGAACTCAGGTAGCCGACATATTCGCCATCACGCACGATCGGCTCGTTGTGGAACAACAACGGTTCAGGGTCGGTCAGACGGAACTGTACCAGACGGCTTTTGGGGCCGCTTTCTTTTCGTGCAATCACCGCCTCACGCCCGATAAAATCACAACCTTTGTCCACCTTGACGGCAAAGCCAAGACCAGCATCAACCACGTGATCCTCACAGGTGATATCATGGCCGAAATGGCGGAATCCCTTTTCGATCCGGCAGCTGTCCATCATGTGCATACCACACAGCTTCAGCCCCATGTCCTGACCGGCCTCATGCAGCGTCTCGAAGACGTGGCCCGCCATGTCCGAGGAAACATAGATTTCCCACCCAAGCTCACCCACATAGGTCACACGATGAGCGCGGGCGAGGCCCATGCCGATCTCAATTTCCTGCGCGGTGCCAAAGGGGTTGTTCGCGTTTGTGAAATCGTTGGGCGAGACTTTTTCCAGCAGAGCCCGAGCGTTTGGCCCCATGACAGCGAGAACGCCTTCACCCGCTGTGACATCCGTAATGACCACGTTGAAATTCCCGACATGGCGCATCATCCATGTCTGATCCGCCAAGCGCGTGGCTGCGGGGGTCACGACCAGATAGGTAGTTTCGGTCAGGCGGGTCACGGTGACGTCCGCTTCGATCCCGCCCGTGCGGTTCAAAAACTGCGTATAGACGATCTTGCCGACAGGGACCGAGTAGTCTCCCCCGCCGATGTAGTTCATGAACTTTTCAGCGTCAGGGCCTTCCACGCGAATCTTGCCGAAGGAAGACATGTCATACATGCCCACATTCTCGCGCACGGCTCTGTGCTCGGCAGCGGAATTCTCGAACCAGTTCTGGCGTTTCCAGCTGTACCGGTATTCGCGCTCCTGCCCTTCATTCGCGTACCAATTGGCGCGTTCCCAACCTGCGAGTTCGCCAAAAACGGCGCCTTGTTCTTTCAGGTGATGGTGGAACGGGGTTCGGCGCACACCACGCGCGGTGGCTTTCTGGCGATAGGGATAGTGATCGGCGTAGAGCAGTCCCAACGTTTCCTTTGAGCGTTCAAAAAGGTACTTCTTATTGCCCTGAAACGGCTGCATCCGACCGATATCCACGTCGCCCAGATCAAAGGGCTTTTCACCGGTATCCATCCACTCGGCCAGCGACATGCCCGCGCCACCGGCGGACTGGATACCGATCGAGTTGAACCCGGCCGCGACCCAGACATTGTCCATCTCGGGTGCCAGACCCAGGTGATAGGCGTCGTCGGGAGTAAAGGATTCAGGGCCGTTGAAGAAGGTGTGAATACCCGCCTCGGACAGCATTGGCATCCGGTTGCAGGCCGCTTCGAGGATCGGTTCGAAGTGGTCGAAATCCTCGGGCAGTTGGTCGAACTCGAAGCTGTCTGGAATACCGTTCATGGCCCAGGGTTTGGCATTGGGCTCGAATGCGCCCAGCATCATTTTGCCTGCATCTTCCTTGTAGTAGGCGCATTCATCTGGCACCCGCAGAACCGGCATCTGGCTCAACCCTTCAATGGGTTCAGAGACGATGTAGAAATGTTCGCAGGCATGCAGCGGCACATTCACACCGGCCATCTTGCCTATCTCGCGCCCCCACATTCCCGCGCAATTAACAACCATATCGCAGGCGATATGCCCTTGGGACTGCCCGTCATCACTGACCCAGTCGACACCGGTTGCACGCCGTCCGTGCCGGGAAATCCCGGTCACCTTCACCCGTTCCTTGATCATCCCACCGCGTTGACGCGCACCCTTGGCCAACGCCAAGGCAATATTAGCAGGATCCGCCTGGCCATCGGTTGGCAACCAGACGCCACCTGCCACACCGTCGAGGTTGATATGCTCATATCGCTCTTTGACTTCGGTCGGTGACAGCTCTTCGACCGGCACGCCAAAGGCGCGGGCCATTGCCGCATTTCGGTGTAGCTCTTCCAACCGCTCACTGGTCAGGGCGACCGAAACGGACCCGACCTGACGCAGGCCGGTGGCGACACCGGTCTCTTCCTCAAGGCCCAGATAAAGCTCGGCGGAATAGCGCGCCAGTTTGGTCATGTTGGAAGAGGCGCGCAGTTGCCCGATCAGGCCCGCCGCGTGCCAGGTGGTGCCGCTGGTCAGTTGCTTGCGCTCTAGAAGAACAACATCAGTCCAGCCCTTCTTGGTCAGATGATACGCGACCGAACATCCGATGACGCCGCCACCGATGATGACCACTCGGGCCTTGCTGGGAAGATCAACCATCCTGAAATCTCCGCTGTGTCAGGTTTGGCGTAAGCTGCCACGGAAGATCGACAACAAATGCACCAAAAACGTCACAAGATCAGCAGTTTTCACCGATGTGTCGCGGCCCGCTTTTCACGTCGAACGACAAAAGGCGTGACCCCGAAGAAGCTTTTGTAAACAGACGAAAACCCGTTCGGAAAACCACAGGCCAACCCGATTTCGCGAACGCTCATAGTGGTGTTCAGAAGCAGGTTATTGGCCTTGGCCAGCCGCATTTCACGATAGAATCCGTTGGGCGTGGTGCCAAAGAAGGTTTTGAACTTACGCTCAAGCGAGCGGTTCGACAGTTGCAGCGAATCGACGATCTGATTGATCGGCAGAGGGTCTTCGATATTGGCCTGCATGAGCTTGATGCACTGATCCAGCTTCACATCTCCGGTCGCCGTCAACTTTACACCAGAGAATGGCTGCATCGAGGCGAAATCCCGGATGTTTTCATGCAACATGATGTCCGCCACGGTCATTTTTGCGGGCCCCGAGATATGACGGCCGATCACTGCCAGCGCGATATCTGTTGTCGCCTCCATTCCGGCACAGGTCACAACGGCGCCCTGTTCGGTTGCAATCGACAGTTTGGCTTCAAACCGGGCCCCGCGTTCCCGCAGGAACGAGGCATTCTCCCAGTGGGTTGCCAAGTCGTCTGTACCCTGTTCGTCGATATACCGGCTGGCGGCTTCCGCCAGCAGAAACACCTTGGCATCCCGGAAGGTGTAATCCGACACCACCCGCCCCAAAGACAAGTCCGGGTGATCCGGGTCAGAATTGCCAATCACAAAAAGATAATTCGCCTTGGGCTGCGCCTGCACGCGTTCCGTTTGCACCACCGCGTCGCTGCTGCTGGAGATCGGGCCACCTTTGAGCGACCGATAGGCAAAAGTGAACGGCGGCTTCGGACACACACGATTTGCCAGCCTGAGAACCTCGACCAATGAGGCCAGTTCAAGCAGCACAAATCCGGGTGCGACCAAAATATCGAAATGTTGCTGTATCGCCTGCGGTGATTCAGAAGCAAATTTCCTCATCGCTGTCACCTTAGACGATCTCATGCCCGGCAGTACGCAACCGCTTGGCCAGCGCTTCGATGTGGTCCGGGCCGATCTCGCAGCATCCACCGACAATCGTGGCCCCCTGATCGACCCAACGCATGACGTGATCCGCATAGGCATCGGGACCAAGATCATGGCGTTGATCCAACGCATCCACTGTCGGCGCGTCCATTAGAAACTCATCCGAAATATGTGTAAAGCCGTTGGCATAGGCACCATAAGGCTTGTTCATGCCGGACAGGATGTCCAGAGCAGCTGGGATCGCTTCGGGGCGCGAACAATTGATCAGCAGCGCATCAGGTGAAAACTCTGCAACCAAGGGCGCGACATCCCTGAGCGGTTCGCCGGACCTGAGGCGGCTGCCATCTTCGTCATTGACCGTGAATGACAGCCAGACTGGTTTGCCACATCCGGTCGTTCCGCGCAGCGCACCCTCGGCCTCCTGCACCGAAGATACTGTCTCGATCAGAAACAGATCGACGCGCGCAGCCATCAAAGCCACAAGTTCAGCAAACTTTCCCGCCGCATCTGCCGGGTCGGGATTCAGGTCGGGTCGGTAAGATGCAAGAAGCGGCCCCAGAGACCCCGCAATCCGCCCCCCGGTCGAAGTACGAGCACGTTCGGCCTGTGTCAGGGCAGTGTCGATAAGGGCGGGCATCTGGTCCTCCATCCCCACTCGCACTAGGCGTGAACGGTGGACGGCATAGGTATTGGTGGTGGCAACCGTGGCACCACGACGGAAGTAGTCGCCATGCACCGCGCCGACCAGATCAGGGTGGTCGATCATCACACGTGTGGACCATAGTGGCGTCGCCCGGTCTCCGCTGCGTTTGACCAATTCCTGTCCAATTGAACCGTCCAACAGAGTGATCTTTGTCATGTCGTTGCTCCTTAAGGCAGCAGCACGAGTTTACCCGGAAGGGTCTTTGCCTGAAAATCAGCCTGTGCGCGGACGATATCCTTCAACGGGTAGGTTCGGGAAACCAGTGGCTTGATCCGTCCGGTATTCATCAACTCCACTAGGCGGCCAAAGACTTCGGGTGCCTGATGCGTGCAGCCGTGAATGGTGATGTCGCGCAAATAGATGTCCCGCAGATCAGCCTCGACAATCGGGCCGGCGATTGCCCCAGAAACGGCGTAGTGCCCGCCGGGCTTCAGGGCAAGGATCAGCGATGCCCATGCGGGCCCGCCAACAACATCTATAACCGCGTCGAACATATCCTGCGGCGGCAGCTCATCCCGGGCAAATGTGCCCAACGCCCCTTGGGATCTGACGACCTCTGCCTTCTCTGCAGCCGTCACACCCCAAACCGATGCTCCGCGCAGCGCCGCAAGCTGCACCGCCGCCAGACCGACGCCGCCTGACGCGCCAGTGATCAGAACTTTTTGCCCAGACGTCACGCCCGCGCGCGTCAGCAGGTTTTCGGCAGTACCAAAGGCGCAGGGGATGGCCGCAATTTCAACATCAGACAGGGGCGATGCACTTACGTCGTAAAGATCATTTGCTTCAACCAGACAGTATTGGGCAAAGGCCCCATCAATCTCTGACCCGAGCGCAATAAAGCCCTGAGGTTTGCCGGGGCGCGGACGTGGAAGGTTGATCGGGCACGTCACACGCTGGCCCTTTTTGAACCCCGTGTTTGGCCCGACTTCTTCAACGATCCCGCACAGATCGCCGCCCTGAATGCGGGGAAAGTTCAGTGCGCCGCCCCACCCTCCGGCTTCAATATCCTGATCGACGGCATCCGTCCCGCCGGTGACATCCGATGAATACCAGCCGACCCTTGTGTTGATATCCGTGTTATTGACCCCTGCCGCGGCGACCCGAACAAGCACCTGCCCCGGCCCAGGGGCCGGGACTGGGATATCGTCGCGCCATTCCAGCGCCTCTGTTCCGCCATGGCCGGTCAGATAGACGCCGGACATGGTCGCCAGACGCGTCACGCCCGCAACCGCTCGTTCTCGGGGTCCCAGAGCGGTTGATCCAGCTCTACCACGGCGCGGCATTTCTGACCGTAGATTTCGACCTCAAGCTCAGTTCCGGGATTGGCAAACTCGGCCCGGATCATGCCCAGCGCGATGGATTTGCCAACGCGGTAGCCCCATGCGCCGGATGTGGTTTCGCCGATGATCTCATCGCCTTGCCAGATACAGGACATATACGGCGCGTCGCAATCGCCTGCATCAACGGTCAGGGTGACGAAGGACTTTTTCACGCCTCGCTGCTTTTCGTCCAGGATTGCCGCCTTGCCCGGGAAGTCCTGTGGTTTGTCGAGCTTGACGAACCGTTCCAACCCGCCTTCAAGCAGGGAATAGTCGGTCGACAGATCGCCCTTCCAGGCGCGGTACCCTTTTTCGATCCGCAGCGAGTTCAGCGCATACATTCCAAACGGCTTGGCACCGGCATCGATGATCGCGTCGTAGATTGCAGGCATGTGTTCGTTCAGTGCATGCACCTCCCATCCCAGTTCACCGGCAAAGGAAACGCGGATCAGATAGGCGGGTTGGCCGGCGACGGTGGCGGACTGGTGGGTCAGCCATCCCGAAGTCAGATCGGCGTCGGTCATTGACGACAGGATCTCACGCGATTTCGGGCCAGTCACAATCAGCGTGTCGCGCGTGGTGGTGACATCTTCGATTGAGACCCCGGCAGGCATTGCCTTCATCAGGATATCACGATCATGCCATTGCGCAGTCGCCGCCGTGATCATGATGAACTCTTCTTCACCCAGCCGGATGCAGGACATTTCGGTCAGGATGCGGCCACGGTCGTCCGAGACATAGATGAGGTTCATCCGACCGACCTTTGGCAGCCCGCCGGTTGCAAGGCCGCGCAGAGCTTCGGCAGCGCCGTTACCCTTGACCATGAAGCGCGAGAAGCCCGGCAGGTCCAACACGCCACAATGATCGCGCACAGCTTCGCATTCTTCCTTGATCCGCTGTTCCCACGGACCGGACCGACCCCAGGTGTGGGTCGCCTCGAGCGAGGTGTCATCGCCGGGCTGGGCAAACCAGTTGGCGCGTTCCCAGCCGTTATAGGCGCCCATTACGCCACCCAGCGCCTTGACCCTGTCATGCACGGGTGACAGTTTCTTGTCGCGCGCGGCGGGCCATTCATGGTGCGGGAAGTGCATGGCATATTCGTTGCCATAGACTTCCATGCCTTTCTGGTTGCAATAATCCTGATCGGTGTAATCGGTATAGCGGCGCGGATCGACGGCCCACATATCCCATTCGGTCGCGCCATCAACGACCCATTCGGCCAGAACCTTGCCTGCGCCACCGCCCTGCGCGATGCCGAAGGTGAAAGTATGTGCCTCGAACGCGTTTTTCACACCGGGCATCGGGCCGATCAGCGGCAGCCCGTCAGGCGCATAGGGGATCGGCCCGTTGATAACGCGCCCAACACCCGAGGTTGCCATCAGCGGCACCCGTTCCATCGCATCGGTGACGATATCTTCGATGCGGTCCAGATCGTCATTCCACAGCTGAAAGCTGAAATCGTCAGGCATCGGATCGTCTTCGGTCATCCAGTGGCCCTTGCAGTTGGGCTCGTAAGGACCAAGGTTGAAGCCGTTCTTTTCCTGCCGCAGGTAGTAAGAGACATCCACATCACGCAGCAGCGGCAGCTTGGCACCGCTTTGCTTGGTCCATGCTTCGATCTCGGGGATTTCATCGGTCAGCAGGTACTGGTGGCTCATGACCATTGCCGGAACGGTGCGGCCACCGAAGGGCTTGAACCATTCGCCCACACGCTGCGCATAATACCCGGCTGCGTTCACAACATAGTCACAGGCTATATCGCCTTTGTCCGTGTGCACGGTCCAGGTGCCGTCGTCATGCTGTGTCACGCCAGTCGCCGGGCAGAAACGGATGATCTTCTGCCCCATATCGCGCGCGCCCTTGGCCAGCGCCTGCGTCAGCTGCGCCGGATCGATATCACCATCCGTCGGGTCGTAGAGAACTCCTTCAAGATCGTGCGTTTCCAGGAAGGGATAGCGCTCTTTCGCTTCTTCCGGAGTCCACATCTCCATGGGAATTCCCTGATACCGGCCCATCGCCATGGCGCGCTCGAACTCCTGCACACGTTCTTTCGAATGCGCCAGTCGGATCGAACCGGTCTGGTGGTAGTTCATCGGATAATCGACTTCCTCACCCAGACGCGCATACAGCTCGGTCGAATAGCGCTGCATGTTCATGATCGCCCATGAGGTCGAAAAGGTCGGAACGTTCCCTGCCGCATGCCAGGTCGACCCGGCAGTCAGCTCGTTCTTTTCCAGCAGAACACAATCGGTCCAGCCCTTCTTGGCCAGATGATATAGCGAGGAAGCCCCCACCACGCCACCGCCGATAATGACCACGCGGGCTTTTGTTGGAAAATCACTCATGCGTTTTGATCCTTGTTACTGTGCCTCTTGAGGCAGATCGTCCGTGATGTCGTAATAATCGCCCTTGTCAGCCACAAAGATGTGCTTTGAGAGCTTTAAACCCGTGGGAGCATCGAGTGCGCCCATAGAGATCGAAATCGTGTCCTCCTGGTTGTGTTGCCAGAAGAGAAACGAGCCACATTTGCTGCAGAACCCCCGTCGGGCGATGTCAGACGCGCGATACCAGCTTAGCGTGTCGCTGGCCGAGAAACTCAGGTTGTCCTGATGGGTTGAGGTCGAAGCCCAGAAATGGCCCGACTGTCTGCGGCACTGTCCGCAATGGCAGACCGAAGGCAGCGACAGGTCTCCGTCAATCGTGAACGCGACCGAGCCGCAAAGGCAGGATCCCTTGTGCATTTGACTACCCCCTTATTGCGGGTGTGGTGCTGGTTCCCAACAACACACCGTAGATGACAAAACAGACCGCCATGATCCGGCGCACCCAGATATTGAACACGGCGCTCAGCGCTGCCCTACCCATCAAGGCGCCCAGCGCCGTAAAGCCGGTGTAGCTGAGTGTGGTGATGATCAGCGCGGTAGGCATGATAACCCCCATCTGCTGCCAGACCGGGACCTCGGGCTGAACGAACTGCGAAAACGCGGCCAGGTATCCGGCGACGCTTTTGGGATTGATCGTTGCCACTGCCAGCGCGTGCAGATAGACATGTCGCGCCGGACGCTCGGAGGCTGGTGCGGGTTTTGTTGCATTCATCCATCCGCGAATGCCCAACCAGATCAAAAACCCCGCACCAATCAGCTTGGCGACAAAGAACCCGGTCGGCGATGCGGCGATCAGCGCCGTCACACCCAGCGCAGACAGGATCAGAAAGGCGCTGGCTTGCGTGAGAATTGCCAATACGCCCAGCATTGCCTTTGGGAACGGAAGGCTCATCCCGTTCGAGATGCAATTGACCGCATTTGGGCCCGGCGTGGTTACGAAAACCACCCAGAAAAACGCAAATATGGTCCAGGCTTCGAACGACATCAGTAGACCGGCGGGGCGATGACCCAGATGGCCGCAGCGGGCTCGTCGTAAGGGTTGGCCCATTGATAAGGTTCGTGTCGGATCCGAAAACTGTCACCTGGCCCAACCGTGAACGCGCGCGCCCCGATTGTCAGGTCCAACTTGCCCGAGATCATGTATCCGACTTCCTGTGTCGGACGATTGGCCGGTGTCTGCATCTGCGAGTTGGGTTTGAAGGTAGAATGTACCATTTCGAAATCATCGGTCAGATCCGGCGAGAGCAGTTCTTCGATCAACCCTTCCTCGCCCGACCCCATGGGCCGGCGCGAGCCGGCACGCACGACATATCCCTGCTCGTCCGCAGGTGCCGCCGAATGCGCAAACAACATCGACATGGGTACGCCAAGGCATTCGGCGATCTGCCTCAGGTCCGAGATCGACGGCTCAGACATGTCACGTTCGACCTGGCTGAGCCAGCCCACAGACCTGTCCAGCCGGGTTGCGATAGCACTCAGCGTCAATCCACGCGCCTTGCGCAGCGCGCGGATATCTGCACCAAGTGTTGCACTTTGCGGGGCCTGGCTGTTCAAGGGGGCTCCAACTCTCGTGAAAATTTGATCTCGTTTTTCACGATGACTCGATTCCGTGAAATTTCCAAGCATTTTTTCACGCAAGCCCGTATTCCGGATTGGCTATGCCCTGACGGTTCGGTCACTCAGCTGATATGGCAAACATATGTATCGGTGGTGGCAGAGGCGCGCTCGTGCCAAAGCGTGAAGCCTGTTTTTTGCAGAACGCGGGCTGAACCCGGATTGTCACGCCCGACCCCGGCAATGAGACGCACGGCAGGCCCAGGCGTCAATGCGTCCTGCAAGCCTTGCAACATCTCGGAGGCGTAGCCATTCCCCCAAGCGGATTCTGCAATCAGATAGCCAACGTGAAGGTTTGGAATTGAATCGGCCTCTGTACTCATGGCCAACACGAATAGGCCAATAAGGTGGTTACCGCGGTTATAGCGCGCAAGCAGAATATCGCTTTCAGCACGTCTGTCATCAATCCAGTTCGAAATATCCCGGCCCTGCAACTGCATCGACGGTGGCAGGTGTTTCAGGACCGCAGGGGTCAGAAGCGCGACAAGATCATCTTCAAGCCGAGCTCGCAATCGCGGATCGGTGAGTTCAACCTTCCAGTTGCGAACCGAAAGGCGCGGAGTTCGGAAATGGCCTGGAACCATGGTTAATCCAATACGTATCGGGCTTTCCGGTTTTATCAGGCCCCGAGCGAAATCGAAAAGAGGAAACCGGTAGACGCACCTTGTACGGACCGAGAATCAATCAGGCTTGTGCGAAGGTCTTTGACAGGATCGCGGACAGGTTATCCGCGTCTTCAGTTGAGAACGCATCGGGTTGATTGCTGTCGATGTCGAAAACTGCAATCAACTCGCCCGCTGCGTTCCGCACCGGCAGAACAAGTTCGGACCGGGTTGAACTGGCGCAAGCGATGTGACCCGGAAACGCGTCGACATCCGGCACCAGCTGCACTTCGCCAGTGCGCGCTACCGCCCCGCAGACGCCGCGCGCGAACGGGATGACCAGACAGCCATGCCCACCCTGGTACGGGCCGATTTTCAGCAAACCCGGTTCTGTCACCCGGTAAAACCCGGTCCAGTCGAAACGGTTGTCAGAATAATGGACCTCGCAAGCAACGGTGGCCATCAGGGCAACCTGATCGGTTTCGCCTTCGGTCAATGCTGCAATTGTACTGGCCAGCGTACTGTAATCGACGGTCATAGGTCCCGAACCCCTTGGAAAACCCCCGGGGGCGCTGCCCCCGAAACCCCCGGAGTAATTCGAAAAAGATGAAGGGTCAAATGCGTTCGATCGCGATAGCTGTTCCTTCACCGCCGCCGATGCAGATTGCAGCAACCCCCCGCTTGAGATTTCGTTTCTCGAGCGCGTTCAACAAGGTGACCATTATACGGGCGCCAGATGCTCCTATAGGATGGCCCAAGGCACAGGCACCGCCATTTACGTTCACCTTGTCGCGCGGCAATCCCATCTCGTGCATGAAAGCCATCGGCACAACTGCGAAGGCTTCATTGACCTCCCACAGGTCGACATCATCCTTGTTCCAACCGATGCGGGACAGGAGCTTTTGCGCCGCCGGAACCGGCGCAGTCGTGAAAAGTCCGGGTGCCTGCGCATGGCTGGCATGTCCCAGAATACGGGCCCGAACTGTCAGCCCTCGCGCTTCTGCCGTCTCAGCCGATGCCAGAACAAGCGCCGCCGCGCCGTCGGATATTGACGAGGAATTGGCGGCGGTCACTGTCCCGTCCTTGCGGAAAGCGGGATTCAGCGTCGGAATTTTCTCGGGACGGGCAGATTTGGGTTGCTCGTCAGCCACCTGTACAATCTCACCCTTTCGCGTGCGCACTGTGACGGGGACGATCTCGCCCGCGAAAGCACCGCTTTCTTGCGCGGAAAGTGCGTTGGACAAGGATTTCAAGGCATATTCATCCTGCGCTTCGCGGGTGAACTGATACGCCTCAGCGCAGTCTTCGGCAAAGGTTCCCATCAGGCGGCCCTTGTCATAGGCGTCTTCCAGCCCGTCAAGGAACATGTGGTCGATCACCTGACCATGACCGATGCGCGCACCGCCCCGCATTTTCGGCAGCAGGTAGGGCGCGTTGGTCATGCTCTCCATACCTCCGGCGACCATTGTATCCGCATAACCCAATGCGATCTGGTCGAAGGCCATCATCGCCGCCTTCATCCCGGAACCACACATCTTGTTCAGCGTGGTGGCGGGAACCTCCTCGCCCAAGCCCGCCGCGAAACCCGCCTGGCGCGCCGGAGCCTGCCCCTGACCTGCGGGCAGGACACATCCCATCAACACCTCGTCAACCGTCTGTGCCCCTGCCTGCTTTAACGCGGCACGAATCGCTGCGCCGCCAAGCTCGGATGCTGCGACACCGTCGAACATGCCCTGAAAACCACCCATTGGCGTTCTGGCAGCACCTGTAATAACAACATCTCTCATCCGGATAATCCTCCTGCCGTCCAGTCCTTGAATACCGAATGGTAAGAATTCGCGTCTAGCGTATTTCTACGACTCATTTTCAAATTGGAGGGCGGCCGGACCATGGGGCTGACCAGCACATCAGACGGTACGACACAGATTATCACCGTTCACTCTGACCGGATCGACGCTGCGATGGCCATTCAGTTCAAAGAAGACATGCGCGCAGAGACCGAGGCCTGCGCTGATCGGGTTATCCTTGACCTTTCAGGTGTCGAGTTCATCGATTCAAGCGGGCTGGGCGCAATCGTGGCCTCCATGAAACAACTGGGGCTGAACCGAAGGCTTGATCTGGCAGGCCCGCAGCCCGTGGTGGAAAAGGTCTTTCGCCTGACGCGCATGGATACCGTGTTCAGGTTGTTTGCGACACTGGATGACGCCCTGTCGAAACCGGACAGGTGACAAGAGCAGGAGTGCGACAAAATGGAGCCCATTTGTAACGCGACCTGCCTGGAAGTGAGCTTTCCCGCAGCGGAAACAGAAGCCAGCGCGGGGATTGCGAAACTCAGTGCCGGACTGGCGAAACGAGGGTTGCCGCCGCACAAGGCGGACGACGTCAAGATCGCACTGGCAGAAGCAATCAACAACGTTGTGGAACATGCTTATATGGACGTGGCCCCGGCCGGGGTTCAGGTCACATGCCGGTTGGACAGAAACCGCCTGGACATTCTGATCTCGGACACGGGCCATCCATTGCCCGGCTACGAACCACCAGACGGAACACCAGCACCACTGGGAACCCGCATTCAGGATCTGCCCGAAGGCGGGTTCGGCTGGTTCCTGATTCATCAACTTACCAGCGATATCTGTTATGAGCGTCGCGACGGGTGCAATCGGCTATCCTTGCGATTTAACTTTGACAAGAACGGGTAATCAGCCGCAATTGGCCACAATAACGCCATTTTCGAAACATTGTCGCGCCGCAAATCGCCGCCATACAGTGACTCGTAGCTCAGATAGCTTCCCTCGGCGCCAATTATCACAGCCCCCACCCAGTGAACGGCGCCGAGGATCTCCCCCCAACTTGAATTGACTGGACAACCGGCAATCAGAGAATAGCTTTCCCCTGTTTTAAGGAGAAAGAACCACCATGCGTGATCTGCACAAACCTGGCCGGTCGGAAGTTTTTGCAACGCGGGGGATGTGCGCAACGTCGCACCCGCTGGCCGCCAAGGTGGCAATCGATATTCTTGAGCGCGGCGGCAACGCCATGGACGCAGCGATTGCAGGTGCAGTTCTCCTTGGGATTTGCGAACCGCAGATGACCGGGTTGGGGGGCGATTGTTTCGTTTTGTTCAGCCGTGCGGGCGAAAACCGGATACGCGCATTGAACGGATCGGGTCGCGCGCCGGCCGCCGCGCGGGCGCAGCCCTTGCGAGACAAGGGTCTGTCATCTGTACTGTTGAACGGCCCGGACGCGGTGACTGTTCCCGGTGCCGTGGACGCCTTCTGTCACCTTGCAGAAACCGAAGGACGTTTGGGGCTGGGCGCGATTCTGGAACCCGCAATCCACTATGCCGATGCTGGCGTTCCGGTGGCCCCTCGGGTTGCATTTGACTGGAAAACAGGGGCGACCACATTACAGGGCGCTGCGCGTGATCATTATCTGGTCAATGGGCAAATACCCGCAATCGGGCAGATCTTTCGCGCCCCCGGTCAGGCTGAGGTCTTGCGCAGGATCGCCAGCCAGGGACGAGACGCTTTTTATTCAGGAGACATTGCCGAGGATATGATCCGGGCTCTGTCCGCACTCGGAGGTGTCCACACCGCCGAGGACTTCCACCGCACCAAGTGCACTGAAACGCAGCCCATGCGCGGGGCCTACAAGGGTGTTGATCTGGTCGAACACCCGCCGAACGGCCAAGGTGCAACCGCGATCCTGCTGCTGAACATTCTAAAACAGTTCGATCTGGCCAGTATGGATCCATTTGGAGCAGAACGGGTTCATATCGAGGCTGAAGCCACCAAGCTGGCTTATGACGCGCGCAACCGGTTTATTGCTGATCCCGATCATGTCGCGCGGGCCGAGCGGTTTCTTGATATGGATGTAGCAGTCAGGCTGGCGGCATTGATTGACCCAAAACGCGCAATGCCCGCAGCAGCACCTTTGACGGAAGCCATACACAAAGACACGGTCTATATCACAGTGGTCGACCGCGACCTTATGGCTGTGTCGCTGATCTACTCGATCTTTCATGGCTTTGGGTCAGGGATCGCGTCCGAGAGATACGGCATCTTGCTTCAGAACAGGGGCGCGGGGTTCACGCTTCAGCCGGGTCACCCCAATGAACTGGCTGGTGGCAAGCGCCCGATGCACACGATCATACCGGGGATGTTGACCGAGAATTACCGTGTCACGATGCCATTCGGCGTCATGGGCGGTGCTTATCAACCGACCGGGCACGCGCGTTTCGTTTCGAACCTTAGGGACTTTGGGCTGGAGCTACAGGAAAGCATCAACGCGCCGCGTGCCTTTTTTGATGGAAGTGTCCTGAAACTGGAGCGGGGCTATTCTGAAGAAGTGGCGAAACAATTGTCTGAAATCGGCCACAATATTGAAATTCCGGAAACTCCGCTTGGTGGAGCGCAAGCGATCCGAATCCGAAAAGACGGTGTTTTGGAAGGTGCCAGCGACCCGCGCAAGGATGGGTGCGCCCTTGGATACTGATCAGCGGCAGTACAATGCCGACCGGTTCGCCACACCTAGTTCAGGTGGAAATGCAGAGGGTAAGCACCGTCTTCGAATGGGCCGAACATGTTGGAGATATCCGGGTGTTCAACCGGCTCGCCGGAATAGTCTGCAACCAGATTTTGTTCTGAAACATAAGCAACATAGAAGGATTGGTCGTTCTCTGCCAACAGGTGGTAGAACGGCTGTTCTTTCCTTGGACGGCTGTCTTCCGGAATGGCCTGATACCATTCTTCTGTGTTCGAAAACTCTGGGTCCACGTCAAAAATCACCCCTCGAAAAGGGTGTTTCTTGTGACGGACCACCTGGCCCAATCCGTATTTCGCGCGTGTCTTTAACATTGTTTCAGCCCCCACCGCTTTTACTAACGGTTTTTGGCCCGAAATGCCAATCATTGATGTGAAATTCAGGGAAACAGTCTGTGAACC
>NZ_JBXWSL010000034.1:0-32709 GCF_059613425.1 Ruegeria sp. BHSA123
GAGAATTTCTTTGGCAAGCACACCGGGTACGAGCCGTCCGCAGAGCGGATGCAGCATCCTTTCATGAAGAATGAAAACGGTGAGCTGTTCGCTTGGCAGATGGTCGCTGCCGGTCTCACGGCGGTCTGGGCCGAGGAGAATACCCGCGAAAGCATCTTCGACGCCATGGCGCGCAAGGAAGTCTACGCCACGACCGGCCCTAGAATATCGGTTCGTTTCTTCGGTGGCTGGGACTTTGACGAGGCCGATATCGCATCTCGTATTCCGTCAACCGTAGGGTATTCGAAAGGCGTGCCAATGGGCGCTGACCTGTCCGCTGCACCCGACGGTGCCGAGGCGCCAACATTCATGGTGGCCGCGCTAAGGGATCCGATTGGCGCCAACCTCGACCGCATCCAGGTCGTGAAGGGCTGGCTCAATGAGGACGGCACGACCAGCGAAGCCATCTATGACGTCGCCTGGTCCGACGGGCGCGTCCCCGGCTCGGATGGCATGCTGCCCGCGGTAGGCGATACGGTGAATGTGGCAACGGCGAGCTGGGCCAACTCGATCGGGGCATCCGAGCTTGCGACCGTCTGGACCGACCCGGATTTCGATCCGGCACGCCCAGCGTTCTACTACGCCCGGGTATTGGAGATCCCGACACCGCCTTGGTATGTCTACGATGCCTATCGCTACGGGATCGAGATTCCTGAAGGCGCACCAATGTCGCAGCAGGAGCGCGCCTATACCTCGCCGATCTGGTACACGCCGCAAGGCTGATGGAAGGCGGAATTTGGGATGACAGTAATCCTCGACAGCCCCTTTGATGGCGCTGCTGTGCTACCGGAAGTGTCGCAAGGCTTCGAGAAAACCAATTTCGTATACCACAGTTGGTACTCGCGCCGATTTTTCGGATAGCAAACAACCAAATTGAGAATGGTATTTCCATAAGGTGGGCCAAGGAGTAAGCCGAAAATATATTCAAAAGCGTAATATATTGATAACTAAGTGAATTTTTAAGGGATATGGTGCTGCTGGAGAGAATTGAACTCTCGACCTCTCCCTTACCAAGGGAGTGCTCTACCTCTGAGCTACAGCAGCGCTGTGGGCGGGTGATTAGACTCAAACGAAACGCGGCGCAAGGGTGTCTGGACGGTTTTTTTCGCCTCCTGTAGAGAAAGATCATGACGGAAAAAAATTCACCCAAAAAACAAGGTAAACCCGGCGATGCGCGCGAAGCGCGGCTGAAGGCGGCGCTTAAGGCCAACATGGCGCGTCGCAAGGCGCAGGCCAAGGCGCGCGCGACCGCAGGGGACAAGCCTGACAAGGACAAGGGATAAGAGCAGATGGATTCGATTCTGGTAACGGGCAACGGCCCGCTGAACGGTCAGATACCGATTGCGGGGGCCAAGAATGCGTGCCTGACGCTGATGCCCGCAACATTGTTAAGCGAAGAACCGCTGACGCTGACCAATGCGCCGCGGCTGAGCGATATCAAGACCATGACCGCGCTGCTGCAATCTCTGGGGGCCGAGGTGTCGTCGCTGCAGGACGGTCAGGTGATTGCAATGTCCAGTCACAGCCTGACCAGTCAGACCGCCGATTATGACATCGTGCGCAAGATGCGTGCGTCCAACCTTGTGCTGGGCCCCTTGCTGGCGCGGTTCGGGCAGGCGGTTGTTTCTCTGCCCGGCGGGTGCGCGATCGGCGCACGGCCGATGGACCTGCATGTCGAAGGGCTCGAGGCGCTGGGCGCCGAGATCGAGCTGAAGGACGGCTATCTGCACGCCAAGGCTCCGGGCGGTCTGAAAGGCGCCGTGCATCAGATGCGCTTTGCCTCTGTCGGAGCAACAGAAAACATCGTCATGGCCGCCACGCTGGCCAAGGGCACCACGGTGCTCAAGAACGCCGCGCGCGAACCCGAGATCGTCGATCTGGTTGAATGCCTGCGCAAGATGGGTGCCCAGATCTCTGGTGAAGGCAGCTCGACCATCGAAATTCAGGGCGTCGACCGGCTGCACGGGGCCACACATCAGGTTGTCACCGACCGGATCGAGTTGGGCACTTATATGCTGGCCCCGGCGATTTGTGGCGGCGAGGTGGAACTGCTGGGCGGGCGCATGTCACTGGTCGAATCCTTTGCGGCCAAACTGGATGCGGCAGGCGTCAGCGTTTCAGAAACCGAAGGCGGTCTGAAAGTGGCGCGCAAAAACGGGCGCGTGCGCGCGGTGGATGTGGTGACCGAACCTTTCCCCGGCTTCCCGACCGACCTGCAAGCGCAGATGATGGCGCTGATGTGCACGGCTGAGGGCACCTCGGTTCTCGAAGAACGCATTTTCGAAAACCGCTTCATGCACGCCCCCGAACTGGTGCGCATGGGCGCGCATATCGAGGTGCATGGCGGCACCGCCACGGTCGCCGGTGTTGAACGCCTGAAAGGGGCGCCGGTGATGGCGACCGATCTGCGGGCTTCGGTCTCGCTGATCCTTGCCGGATTGGCGGCAGAAGGCGAAACAACGGTCAGCCGGGTCTATCATCTGGACCGCGGATATGAACATGTGGTGCGCAAGCTGGAAGGCGTGGGTGCAAAGATTGAACGGATCAAGGGCCAATGACAGACGCAAGTTTTGAAGACGGGCGCGAGGCGCCGCTAAATCTTGGGGCCGAGGATGCAGATGACCTTCAGGTAATCTCGACCCTCGCGCAGGATGCCGTGTTTCCTGTGACCGAGATGAAGTGGCAACCGGCGCAGCGCCGCTTTGGCCTGCTGCTGAACCGCTTCCGCTGGGAAGACAAGGATGCCGCCGCCCGCCGCGACCGCCCGTTTGAACGGGTGCAGTCGGTGCTGGTCTTCGGTTCGGTTCTCTCGGTGTCCAGTCAGGGCATTGATCGCGGTGACACCGACATGGTCATGTCGCTGATGTCAGTTGTTTTCGAACCCGGCGAGGATGGCGCGGGCCATGTCCTGCTGACGCTGGCCGGTGACGGCGCGATCCGCCTGACAGTCGAGGCCCTGGATGCCACCCTCAAGGACGTCACGCGCCCCTATCAGGCCCCATCCCGTCAGGCCCCGCATCACCCCGAATAGATGCAGAACAAGCGCGGGATTTCTCAGGCGTTTTCAAAGGTGTCCGAAGGGATCTCCCTGCGTCCGGCCACCGTGTTCGACGTGTTCGACCTCAGCCGGGTTCTGATCCGTTCGATCACGCAGCTTTGCGCGGCCGATCACAAGAATGACCCGGACCATCAAAGGCGGTGGACCGATAACAAGGACCCGGCCACCATACGGGGCTGGTTCAGGCCCGGATCGCAGATCTGGCTGGCCGAACACCGGGGGCAGGTGGCCGCCGTCGGGGGGCTGTTGGAAACTGGGACGGTCACTTTGCTCTATGTCGATCCGGATCATACGGGGCAGGGGGTGGGGCGTGCGCTGCTCAACCGGCTGGAACGGCAACTGACTGTGTGCGGCTGTGCCGAGGCGCATCTGGATGCCACCCAAACGGCGCACGCGTTCTATCTGAAACAGGGATGGCAACCGGCAGGCCGGCCCGGTGACTGGCACGGCATTCCGCAATACCCGATGCGCAAATCGCTGCACTTTGGGGACTGAGGGTTGAGGCCGCGCGCTCCGGGCGATATGTCCCAATGCGCAACGCCCGGAGTGCCAGATCATGCCCGTTTTCCTTGATACCACATCGCCCGAATTCGAACCCGCCTTCCGGACCCTGCTCTTGGCCAAGCGCGAGGACAGCCCGGATGTGGATGCGGTCGTGGCGCAGATCATCGACGATGTGCGCAACCGGGGCGATGCGGCGGTGATCGAACTGACAGCCAAATTCGACCGGCTGACGCTGACACCCGAAACACTGGCCTTCAGCGCACAGGACATCGCGGATGCGGTGGCGCAGGTCTCGGACGAAGATCGCACGGCGCTGGAACTGGCCGCTTCCCGCATCCGGGCCTATCACGAAAGGCAGATGCCCGAGGATCAGGAATGGACGGATGCGACGGGCGCAACACTCGGCTGGCGCTGGTCTGCTGTTTCGGCCGCAGGGCTTTACGTGCCGGGTGGGCTGGCCTCGTACCCGTCATCGGTGCTGATGAACGCGATCCCGGCCAAAGTGGCCGGTGTGGAACGGCTGGCCATCGTGGTGCCCACCCCGGACGGACAGGTGAACCCGCTGGTGCTGCTGGCAGCAAAACTGTCTGGTGTGGATGAGGTTTATCGCATCGGCGGCGCGCAGGCCGTGGCGGCGCTGGCCTATGGTACCGACACCATCGCGCCGGTCGACAAGATCACCGGGCCGGGCAACGCCTTTGTCGCCGCCGCCAAGCGGCGCGTCTTTGGCAAGGTCGGCATCGACATGATCGCGGGCCCCTCGGAAATTCTGGTCATCGCCGACAAGGACAATGACCCCGACTGGATTGCGCTGGACCTGCTCAGCCAGGCCGAGCATGACGAAAGCGCGCAGTCGATCCTGATCACCGACGATGCCGCATTCGGCCAATCTGTCGCGCAGGCGGTCGAAAAACGGCTGGAAACCCTGCAACGCCGCGCCATCGCCGGGGCCAGCTGGCGTGACTACGGCGCGGTGATCACCGTGCGCAACCTGGACGAGGCCGCAGCCCTGTCCAACCGCATTGCTCCGGAACATCTGGAACTTTGCGTGGCCGACCCGCGCGCGCTGAGCGAAAAAACCATCCACGCCGGAGCCATCTTTCTGGGTCAGTACACACCCGAAGCCATCGGCGACTACGTCGGCGGTCCCAACCACGTGTTGCCCACCGCCCGCTCAGCACGGTTTTCGTCTGGCCTCAGCGTGATGGACTTCCTCAAGCGCACCACGCTCAGCCAGATGACCCCCGAAGCCCTGCGTGCCATCGGTCCTGCCGCCGAACAGCTGGCGCGCTCGGAAAGCCTCGAGGCGCATGGCCTCTCGGTCACCGCGCGCCTGAACCGCCTGAATGGCTGAAATGACGCAAAGACCGGGCGCATATGGCGTTTCTGTGCGTTGCTCGCCGAATATCATTGTTATAGGTCTGTGCTGACGCAAGGAATGTGACTGTAAAGATGACCCGCATCTCGCATATCGAACTGGATGATAGAAATCTGCCGCCGCCAACGCCCGAGATCGAGCAGGAGCGCAAGGTCGCCATCTATGATCTGCTGGAAGAAAACAGCTTCTCGCTGCCCAAACGCGACGACCGCGTTGTGCCCGAGGGCCCCTATCACCTCCAGCTTTCGATCCGCGACAAACGGCTTGTCTTCGACATTGAAACCGAGGCCAACGAAAAAGCGGCCGAGTTTCACCTGTCGCTCGGCCCCTTCCGGCAGGTGGTCAAGGATTACTTCCAGATCTGCGAAAGCTATTTTGACGCGGTGAAATCGCTGCCACCCAGCCAGATCGAAACCATCGACATGGCCCGCCGGGGTATCCACAACGAAGGCAGCCGTGTTTTGCAGGAACGGCTGGAAGGCAAGGCAGATGTCGACACCGACACCGCCCGCCGCCTGTTCACGCTGATCTGCGTTCTGCATTTTGGGGGCTGACGCGTGAAGCCTCTGCCGCAGTCGGTCCTGTTCTGTTGCGACCACAACGCGGTTCGGTCCCCGATGGCCGAGGGGCTGATGAAGAAATTCTATGGCACCGGCACCTATGTTCAGTCCGCCGGTGTGCATAACGATCTGGAAATCGACGGCTTCAGCATCGCGGTCTGCCACGAGGTCGGCGTGGAACTGTCCCGCCACCGGTCGCGCTCCTTCGACGAGATGCAGGAATGGGGCGATGACCTCAGCTCGTTCGATCTGGTTGTGGCGCTTTCACCCGCCAGCCAGCGTCAGGCGCTGGAACTGACCCGTGTTTTTCACCTCGATGTCGATTATTGGCCAATAATGGACCCTACCGGGATGGGCGAGACCCGCGAACAAAAGCTACACCACTACCGACAGACCCGCGACCAGATCATTCAGCATCTGAAAGACCGCTGGGGCGAACCAACGGAGGGGACATGAACCAGACCGTCAAAACCTATTTCGATGCCTTCAACGCCGGTGACGTCGATGGCATGCTGGCCTGCCTGTCTGATGACGTGGCCCATCACGTGAACGAAGGCCAGATTCGCGTCGGCAAGGACAAGTTCGCCGCCTTTTGCGCCCATATGAACCGCTGCTACCGCGAAAACCTGACCGACATCGTCGTGTTCGATGCCCAAGGCGGCACCCGCGCCGCGGCCGAGTTCATCGTCAACGGCACCTATCTGGAAACCGACGAGGGCCTGCCCGACGCGCACGGCCAGACCTATCGCCTGCCTGCCGGGTCGTTCTTTGATCTCAGGGACGGCAAGATCACCCGCGTCACCACCTTCTATAACCTTGCAGACTGGACCAAACAGGTCTCGAATGGCTGACGTCACCGACGTCCGCCCCCTGACCGGAGCGGCGCTTGGCGCCGCTCTGGACGATGTCGCCCGCCTGCGGATCAGGGTGTTTCACGCCTGGCCCTACCTCTATGACGGCGATCTGGAATACGAACGCAAATACCTCCAATCCTACCGCGACAGCGACAAGGCCATCGTGGTTGGCGCCTTCGATGGCGACCGCCTGATCGGCGCCTCGACCGGCGCGCCGCTGACCGACCACGCCGACGATTTCGCCGCGGCCTTCGCAGACACCGGGCTCGATCTGTCGCAGATCTTCTATTGCGCTGAATCCGTCCTGCTGCCGGACTATCGCGGGCAGGGCGTCGGCCACAAATTCTTCGACACGCGCGAGGCGCACGCCCGCGAACTGGGCTTTGCCAAATGCGCCTTTTGCAGCGTGCAACGCCCCACCGACCACCCCCTGCGCCCCGACCACTACCGCCCGCTGGATACCTTCTGGCGCGCCCGCGGATACAAGCCCCTACCCGGCGCAATTGCCCAATTCTCGTGGAAGGATATCGGGGAAGAGGGAGAAACGCCGAAGCCGTTGCAGTTCTGGATCAGGGATTTGTAGACGTCGGGTTGGGGGCGGTGGAGCAGGTTTTTTCTGTGTGTTGCCGGAAGTGAATGGAGGCCAGCAAAGCTGCCATTCGCTGCAGGTGCAGTGTTGATCATTTTAAATGGCAGCAGTGCGGGACGAAGGAGCCATTGCCTCCAGCCGCGCGCCTTATCTGTCAGGCATCGAGAAAACCCCGGAGCGCCTGGATAAACACATCGAATGTGGGGTGGCCGGGGACAGGCAGGTGGTTCGCGCTTTCCAACACCAACAGCTCCGAGCCGGGAATGCCTGCAGCAAGTTTCTTCGCCTGCACCAAAGGATGTATTGAATCGTTGCGACCTTGAATGATCAGAGTCGGGCATTCGACATTCTTCAATACATCGATGATTGATGCATTGTTGGACCGGTCGCGGTGATCGAGCATGAATTTCTGAGAGGCGCTTTCCTGCATTAGTCCCACCATTTGCCGCACGCCTTTGGCCGGACCCTCGGGAAAATAGGCCGTGAGAAAGGCAGTGGCGATCCCGCCTTCATGCTGGTCCCAACCTGCCTCCATCATAGCCTTCAAGACCTCGGGCTGGCCTTGCGCCTCACGAATCCCGCGGCCCTCTGCATACCCGCCAACGATGACAAGGTGTGTGAGCCTCTCAGGATGCGTTGCAGCGAATAGGACTGCTGGCAAACACGCACCAGATTCGCTCATGAGAGCAAATCGGTCTAACCCGGCGGCATCGGCAACGGCGACCATATCCTCGACATTCTCTTCGATGCTAAGCGCTTCATCCAACGCCTCCGACAGACCCGTTCCGGCCCAGTCCATTTGAATGAGCGTACGACCCTCTCGATAGGCATCATAGCCATCTCGCAAGATCGGTATGTGCCACGCCTTCTCCTTACTAAGCGGCGGGCCATCAAGCTGAAACAGCGGTGACCCGGAACCGGAAACAAGATAGGCCAAAGAGTGCCCGCGCTTTGAGATCGTGTATCGCACCTTGGGAGCCATTGGTTTTTCCAAATTTGGTCGGTCGGTGGCGTCGCCGCCTGCAACAACAGCAACCATTTCCAGACCTCGCCCGTGATGTGTCCGAATTACCTTCTGCTGCTTTCCGTCGTCTCCAATCGCACGGCGTGCTGCAGCGATCCGGGCGCTGACGGCACTTTCGGAAACGACGCGCCCGCCCCAGACGGCGTCAATGATCTCATCTTTGGTCACTAATTTCGAAGGGTTCTCCGCCAGAAGCCGCAGCAAATCGAAAACTTGCGGTTCGATGGCAACTTCCAGACCGGCGCATTTCAGTCGGCGGCTGGCAGTGTCGAGTTCGCAATCTCCAAAACGGTAAAACAATGAGACAAACCTTTGATCCAAGCTGATCTTTGAAATTCTAGACAAATCCAAATGAATTCACAGGGATTTCTAAGGGCTGTCTTCAAGCGAAGATCTTTTACCCCTGTCACAGTGGCAACAGGAACAAGGAGAAAGACGATGAATGCCCCTTTTGATACCGCCCTGCTAAAGCATTTGCCCGATCACCTATCCCCGCTGACCGAAGCTGATCGCGCTGCCGAAAAACTATCGCGACCCTATCGCCCAACGCTCCATGAGTTCGCGGCGCAGGTTTTCTCCGCGGTGCCACGGCATCGAAAATCTGAGTTGCCACGAACTGCGGCGACTACGCGGCTGTGAAAATCGAAAGACCAATTTGGGCTCTTCCCCCCCTTCACCCAACCCCAGCACCAGATTGATCTGTACACGCGGCGGCTCGCACGGTTTAGTGCCACGACACAACGGCTCAGGGGATACCACCAATGAAAGTCGCAACCGCAGCATATGATCTCGACTGGCTCGACAGCTGGGCGCAGTACGAGGACAAGCTGGACCGATGGGTTGCCGAGGCTGCCGGGCAGGGGGCCGGGCTGCTGGTGTTCCCCGAATACGGCGCGATGGAGGTGTCGACGCTTGATGGGGCCGAGGTGGCGGGTGATCTGGAACGCTCGATCCGCGCGGTTTCGGACCGGTTCGAGGATGTACAAAATTTGCACTCGCGCCTCGCAAGCGCGTACAAAACGTACATTCTGGGTGCATCGGCCCCGGTTGTGGATGGGTCCGGCCGCCCGGTGAACCGCGCCGCGTTCTACGCCCCGGACGGTGGCCGCGACCATCAGGACAAGCAGATCATGACCCGCTTTGAACGCGAGGACTGGGACATCGCTCCGGGCGGTCCGCTCAAGCTGTTCGACACCGCGCTGGGCAAAATCGGTGTTCTGATCTGCTATGACAGCGAGTTTCCCTTGTTGGGCCGCGCACTCAGCGAAGCGGATATGATCCTTGTACCGTCCTGCACCGAAGCGCTGTCGGGATATTGGCGTGTTCGCATTGGATCGATGTCAAGAGCCTTGGAAAATCAATGTGTTACGGTCATGTCATCGCTGGTCGGAGCCAACGGCTGGTCCGAAGCTGTGGATATGAACACCGGCATGGGCGGCGTTTTCGGCCCGCCGGACAAGGGGTTCCCAGCCACCGGAGTGCTGGCCGAGGGCACTCTGAATCAGCCCGGCTGGACCTATGCGGATGTCGACCTGTCCGACATCGCCGAGGTCCGCGCCGATGGCCACGTGCTGAACCGGACCCATTGGCCAGAGCAGGACGCCCGAGTCGAAACGGTCACATTATCCGCCCTTTAGATGAATCCGCCCTTGAAATAAGGGAAAAATAGGCTCATTTAAGCGCACATCCCCGCAGATTCTGCGGGCGCAACCTAATGATGGAGACAACATGGCCAAGGAAGATACGCTCGAATTTCCCGGTGTCGTGAAGGAACTCCTGCCTAATGCGACGTTTCGGGTCGAGCTGGAAAACGGCCATGAAATCATCGCACATACGGCAGGAAAGATGCGCAAGAACCGCATCCGTGTTCTGGCCGGCGACAAGGTTCAGGTCGAGATGACCCCCTATGATCTGACCAAGGGTCGGATCAACTACCGCTTCAAATAACGTCTGCCGAGATGGCGTTTATCCTGGGATCGGGCAGCCCAAGGCGGCTGGACCTGCTGGCGCAGCTTGGCGTGCAGCCCGACGCCATCCGTCCCCCTGACATCGATGAAACACCGCTGAAGGGTGAGCTTCCTGTTCCGTATTGCAGCCGCATTACGCGTGAAAAAGTAAAGGCAGTTCAATCGGATAGCGACGACATCACGCTTTGCGCGGACACGACTGTTGCACTGGGGCGGCGTATTCTGGGCAAGCCTGAGGATGAGGGCCAAGCCGCAGAGTTCCTGTACGCTCTGTCCGGTCGCCGTCACCGGGTGATCACTTCGGTCGCCGTTCGGCGCGGGGATCGCATCCTGCAGCGCGATGTCGTCTCGCAGGTCAAGGTCAAACGCCTGTCGGACGTTGAAATCAACGCTTATCTGGCGACCGGTGATTGGCAGGGTAAAGCCGGGGCCTACGCGATCCAAGGCCCTGCCGGCGCATTCATCCCATGGATTTCGGGCTCGTTCACTGGCATCGTGGGGCTGCCCCTGTCCGAGACCGCCGCCTTGCTGCAAGGGATCGGCTACCCACTATATAGCGAGGCATCATGAAGGGTCGAACCATCGTTCTGGACCATATCCAAGACCGCGAAGCCGCGGCATTGATGGTCGACGGAAAGCTTGATGATCTCCTGATCGCCACCGACGCACCCGCGCCCGGCACCATCTATCGCGCCCGTGCCGATCGACCGGTCAAAGGGCAGGGCGGCATGTTCCTGGTTACACCCGACGGCCCAGCTTTTCTACGACAAGTCAAAGGGTTAGCGCCGGGTGCCACGCTTTTGGTGCAGGTTGGCGGATATGCCGAGCCCGGCAAGGCCATCCCTGTAACCAACCGTATCCTGTTCAAAAGTCGCTTTGCCATTGTCACGCCCGACGCGCCGGGCCTGAACATCTCGCGCAGCATCAAGGATGAAGACAGGCGGGATCAACTGCTTGAAATCGCGCATGAACAAATGGGCGACAGCCCCTACGGGTTGATCCTCCGCTCCTGCTGCATGGATGCGGATGCCGGTGACATTGCCGACGACATTTCGGCCATGCTTGTGCAAGCTGAACAAGTGATGAACGACGAGGGGTCCGACGTCGAACTGCTCAGCGAAGGTGACAGCCCGCATATCCTCGCATGGCGCGACTGGACCGATCCTGCCGAGGTTGTGACTAAAACCGGCAGTTTTGAAACCCATGGTGTGCTGGATGCGCTGGATGTTGCCCGTGGCATCTCCGAACCTCTACCCGGAGGCGGACACCTCTATATCGAACCGACCCGCGCATTAGTGGCCGTAGATGTGAACACAGGCGCGGATACGTCGCTGGCGGCAGGAACAAAAGCCAACTTCGCTTGTGCCAAAGCTTTGCCACGTGCGTTGCGTGTGCGTGGGCTGGCAGGGCAGATCACACTGGATCTGGCCCCAATGCCCAAGAAAGACCGCCGAGGGTTCGAATCCGCCCTGCGTGCCGCCTTCAAGTCGGATCCGGACGAGACGATATTGGCGGGGTGGACACCTCTGGGGCATTTCGAGTTGCAGCGCAAACGCAGCCGGTTACCTGTCGCTGAGATCCTGAAATGAGCTGCCCGATCTGCGGAGAAGAAACGCAAAAGAAGTTCCGCCCGTTCTGTTCGAAACGCTGCGCAGACATTGATCTGGCCAAGTGGCTGAATGGCTCTTACGCGGTCCCGTCTCAGCGTGAAGACGACCCTGAGACCGAGGGCGATACGGACGAACACAATACAATGCGACCGCACTGAAAAAATGTAAAAAAGCCTCTGGACACTGCCGGTAGCAAGTCATAGAACGCCTCCACCCAACGACAAACGTCGTTCCCGTGCCCGGGTAGCTCAGGGGTAGAGCAGTGGATTGAAAATCCTCGTGTCGGTGGTTCGATTCCGCCCCCGGGCACCATTTATACTTTCAGCAGCATCCAGAGGCGTCCGAAAATTTCGGTAACGCCATGATTTTGCTGCATTCTGAGTCCAGCGTCGTTCAGGTGATTCCGGGGGCAGCCAGACGATCTGGGGGTATTTCCGGGGGTATTTTCAAAACCACATTAATTCGATTCCTGTTCCCATGCCGTTGACCGATACAGCCATCCGAAATACCGCAAGCCGCGAAAAACCTTACAAAATATTTGATGGGGGCGGTTTGCACCTGCTGATCAATCCCGGGGGGTCCAGGCTCTGGCGGCTCAAGTACCGGTTTGGGGGTAGAGAAAAGCTCCTTTCTCTGGGTCCTTACCCGCTCGTCAGCCTCAAACTTGCGCGCGAAAAACGCGATGCCGCGAAGTTACTTTTGCTGGAAGACAAAGACCCGGGAGAGGAGCGGAAGCTGGCACGGATTGAGGCCGAACGGGAACGTGCAGTGACCTTTGGCGTCGTGGCCCGGGAGTATCTATCAAAGCTCGAAAAAGAAGGGCGTGCGCCTGCTACTCTGAAGAAGCTGAACTGGCTCGTCAGTCAGACTGAGCCGATGCTTTCAGAACGCCCCGTTGCGCAGATAGAGACCCCGGATGTTCTGCGACTGCTGCGGCAGGTTGAGAGCAAAGGAACCTATGAAACCACCAGTCGGCTCAGGAGCACGATCGGGTCAGTGTTTCGATATGCAATTGCAACCGGGCGGGCGCAAAAGGATCCCACAGAGGCGCTGAAGGGCGCGCTTATCCGTCCTCAGGTGCGTTCCAGATCAGCGATACTTGATCCGAAAGAACTTGGCCTGCTTCTGAACCGGATCGATGCTTTCTCGGGTCAGCCTGCGACAAAATATGCGCTGCATCTGCTTGCCCTTCTGGCCCCGCGCCCCGGAGAGCTCAGACTGGCGACATGGGATGAATTTGAGTGTCAGGAGGCGACATGGCGTGTCCCGGCGGAACGAATGAAAATGCGCCGCCCTCACCGTGTTCCGTTGCCGCAGCAGGCGCTGAATCAGCTGAAAGAACTGCACCGGCATACGGGAACAAGTGATTATCTGTTTCCCTCCGCACGCTCCTGGAAGAAACCCATGTCGGAAAACACTCTGAACGCTGCACTCCGACGGATGGGGTACTCGTCCGATCAGATAACCGCACACGGCTTCAGGGCAACGTTCAGCACCTTCGCAAACGAAAGCGGTCTGTGGGCTGCAGACGCGGTTGAACGTGCTCTGGCTCATGTTGAGGGCAACGACGTGCGACGCGCCTATGTGCGGGGAGAACACTGGGAGGAACGGGTGAGAATGGCAGACTGGTGGGCGGGTGAGTTAAGCAGAATGAAAGAGGCGGCTCAGGATGACCGGTAAAGTGTTAAAACCTGAAAAGTTGATACCCCTGAGTCAGGAATCGATCGGGTGGCGAAGACTCCTGACCTTTGTTGATGTGAAGAACATCATCGTTAAAACAGAGCTCCCTCTTCTGGACGAAGTCGCCGAGAAAAAATTTCACTATTGGCTAAACAACTCAGTTGAATGGACGATCAGAGAGCAACTGACTGCCCGCCTGAATTGGGAGCAGGTTGAAAAGGTCAGTGTTATCCTTGCTAGTAATCAGGAGTTTTCCAGTAGCTTTCTGTACAATGAAGACCCTCCACCCCCGCTTCCGCAAGCATGGGCCGTTGAAGCAGAGAAGTGGGTGGCTGATGCACGGCGAACTTTGGATCTTCGAAGCGCAGGTGGGGGCAGGCTAAATGCCGAAAAGTGGGTCTTCTACCCCAGGGCAATCGGCCTTTTCCACGCGGCATTTGGTGTAGAACCGGATGCGGTTGTTTCCCGGAAGTCAAAGGGGAGTCGGGGTGCTGTGTTTCGATTTTTGAGTGCAACTACAGAGATTGTGAACGCGAGGATAGAAGAGCGGAGCTTCTCTGTTTCGGTGCCGGACGACCTAGAGGCGCTGGCACTTTGGCATCCTTTACAAGACGGCAGATTCAGGAAGCGACTCAAGGCTGTTCTGGAAATGAAGATGAGTCTGGGACCAGAACGAGGTTACGTCGAATATTTTCAGATCACCGGGAAAATGGAGCCGCAAGTCACTGGATTTGAAGGCCCGGCCTGGAGAATTTTCTCAGAAGAATTCCGGGATGTTTTAATAAATCATTGAAATTAAAGAGGAAATAACCTCCGGATTTTTGGCAGGTTTGTTCCCGTGAAATGCGCAAAGGTTTCTGTCAGCCTTTAGTGGCCGGTACGACGTTTTGTCGGCCACTTCAGGAAAGGACAGAAAATGCAACAGGATACAACGCCCTGGCAGAACGTGCAGCCCACCGGGCGTTTACTTCGGCCCACAGAGGTTGTTGAAAAAGTCGGACTGTCGCGCAGTCAGATTTACCAGATGATTTCCGAAGGACGCTTCCCTCCGTTCATAAAGCTCAGTGACCGGGCGTCCGCGATGCCGGAATCCTGGTTGAGCGCGTTTGTGGAAAGCTGTGCAAAAGTCAGCATCGGGCGTGGAGACAAAACATGAGTACTATGAACCCGATGCATCCTGACGACATGGCGAAACTTTTTTTCAACACGCTCGAAGACCTGCGCTGGGCGAGGATCGTAGAACTGAACGGGATCGGTGTGGATGAGCGAACTGCGGATTTGTTTGCGCGACTGGAGATCGAGAAAAAGAAACAGCTCGCGTCGGAATTAGGCCCCCAACGTGCCTTGCTTTCAACTCTTGTTCACGAGTTTGAAGACAAGCATTCCTGGTACTGTTCTGTTCGGTACGAAGCGCCGCCGGAAGGCTTTTGGGACAAGGTTTTCTGTGGCTTTCGAAATTGAGCCGATAGCATAGAACGGCCGGGGCCGACTTTCTCCGGCCCCACCGTGCTCTTTCTTTAACTTGTGGTTTTGGCTTCTGGTTTCGTCCAGTTCCACGACCCTTTCGCGGTTCGCGTTGCGACCGGAGAATTAGACAGGAAAGACAAATGCAGGGATCCACAGTCAGTTCTGCCGGTCGAACAAAATCCGTCAATGAAAAAGCTGCGTTAAAGCTTGCTGAATCCGGATACAGAATTTTCCCGTGCAACCCCAAAAACAAGGCGCCGCAATATGGCGTGAAATGGAAACAGGTTGCCACTTCTGATGTGAGACAGATTGAGGCCTGGTGGGCAAAATGGCCTGATGCACTTCCCGGATTGCCGACCGGATCAGTCAATAGAGTTGCCGTCGTTGACCTCGACGTGCGCGAGCACAAAGACGGAGTCGGCGCGTATCTGGATCTTGGCCTTGATCCCGAAGACGCGGCAATGGTCGTTCGAACTGCCGGCGGCGGTAAGCATCTCTATTTCGAAAACGCGGATGATATCCGAAACTCGACGAGCAGCGCCGGTATAGATGTCCGAGGAGAGGGGGGCTATGTCATAGCTCCGGGCGCAGTCAGCAAAATCGGTTCTTATAAGGTGGAAAAAGGTGACCCAAGAGTTGCTCAGCTGCTCCTGACCGCCTTCCCGCAGGCGCTCAAACGGTCTGTCAGCAGCCCTCAGAACAGTGAGTCCATTCATTATCAGTATAAGCTGGCGGAGCTTGCGGAAGCGCTCTTCAGGATCCCGAATGACTTGCCGTATGCGCAGTGGGTAAGAATTCTGATGGCAGTTCATCATGCGACGGCCGGATCCAGGCCCGGGCTCAGTCTCGTACAGGCCTGGAGTGCTGACTACACCGGCTACGACTGTAAGGAAGTAGCAAGGAAGTGGCGTAGTTTTGGAAAAGCCGATGCTCCTGCTGTGACTGCTGATACGCTGTTTGCAGAAGCGAGAAACTTTGGCTGGCTGGCAGTTTCGCCAAACGATTTTGATGACGACCCGGAAGAGTTGCCAAGCATCGACTTCCTGCTTGGTGAGGAGGCTTCCAAATCAGCTGATACCGGCGGGCTGACGTTTCTCACCCCTGACCAATGTGCTGATCTGCCCATCCGTGACTACGTTATCAAGATGTTGATCGCACCCGGGCAGATAGGATGCATCTTTGGCGAGCCAGGGGCCGGCAAGTCTCTGTTTGCTCCGCGGCTTGGCTACGCTGTTGCTCGTGGTGAGGATGTCTTTGGTTTGCGAACTAAGCAGGGGCAGGTGTTTTACATCGCTTGCGAGGATGAAGATGGTATGGCCGGACGCGTCGCCGCTCTCTGTGGTGATCTTGGCGTAACAGATCGTTTCCTACTGGTTCAGGGTTGCGGAGATCTGTTTTCCAAAGGTCAGGTGGAGGGAAAGGGCAGCCCTGACCTGGAGGTTCTGATGAAACAGGTCAGATTGGCCCGGCCTTCCCTTATTGTGATCGACACACTTGCCATGGCGATGCCCGGATTGGAGGAAAATGACGCGGCAGGTATGAACCGCGTTGTGCAGATTGGAAAACGCCTGGCACAAACCGGGACGGCGGTCATCTTTGTTCATCACGGAACCAAAGCTGAAGGCAATACACCCAGGGGGCACTCTGTATTTAACGGAGCCCTGGACTTTTCAATAATGGTCAGGACTGCCGACCGGAACGGAATTGTTCGGGGCAAAATCCGCAAGAACCGAAACGGATCACCTGACCTCGACTTTGCGTTCAGAATCGGCACTCGCCACCTTGGTTACGACATGGACAGCGAACCCGTGGATGCACCGATCTGTCTGCCGTGCAGCCCGGGGGATCCAAAGGGCAATCCGATACTCACGTCCGCTGAAGCGGCGGCTTTCACGCTTTACATGGAAATGTCGGACGGGGTTGAGCTGAACGTAACTGACTGGCGAAAGGCCGCTACTGATGGATTGAGCGTTTCAGGCAGTGATAACCGCGCCAGCAGACAAAAGGCGGTATCCAGAGCTCTTTCAGGGCTTGTGAAGAAAGGGAGGATTGCTGTCGAGAACGGTTTGATGTTCGTTCCACGGATAGTGGAAAACGATGATTGGGATGACATCGAAGAGGATCAGGATAGTGCAGGAGACTGAGCGGACATTAAGACAAAGTCTGCTGATTGTCCTGTCTGTCTGAACGAAGCCGGCCCCTCGCATGACGGACAGACAGGACACCCCCCTTTAGGGGTGTCCCTGTTGTCAGGTCTGCGGGGCGTCTGCAGAGCAGGATTACGACGGAGCTATCGCTCAACAAACGGGTCCCTCCGGTAGTCAAACGCTCACCGTGGTCAGCGCAGAGCTCGGCTTTTGAGAGTTTTCCTTCCAGCCTAAGAGACACCCGTTTGCAGGTGTTTCGCTGACGCCTCTGTGGTGTCGCCTGACAGCAGAATAAGATGTTCGTTTTGTTAACGTCCCGGACCTATTCCGAATTGCTGTAGCGTGCTATTTCTCACGGGAAGTTCGCATACGACGGCAATAGAAATGTGCTGTCGCAAAGCACAGGCAATTGGTGGCAAAAGCCTGGATCAGGTGTGCGTTAACGAGAAATCCACCAAATGTGCTCATAATGTTCTTGCGGCTAGGGTAGCTCCCAGCCATAATGACAGAAAAATTCCCAGCGAAGCGAGCAGAGATGACGGACTTTGAGATCCTTCTCAGGAAGGCGGGCTATTCGGTACCCCAGGCAGCAGAACACCTCGACTATTCTGAGAGCCACATTTATCGCTGGGTCAGAGGTGAAGAAAAACCCAGGGACGGTGTCATTCGTTTGCTGGAGTTGGAAGTCGATCGACGGAGCCCACCGAAAAACAAAGGTGGCTTCACCTTTATCGATCTGTTTGCAGGGATTGGTGGCTTGCGCAAAGCTATGGAGGGCGCAGGTGGGCGATGTGTGTTTACCTCCGAATGGGATAAATTCGCCCAACAGACCTATCTTGCGAACTTTCCCGACAACCGGCCGATCGCAGGCGATATCCGGGAGGTGGATGCAGCAGCAATCCCTGAGCATGACGTCCTGGTGGCGGGTTTCCCCTGTCAGCCTTTTTCAATTGCAGGTGTTTCAAAGAAGAATGCGCTAGGCCGGCGACACGGCTTTGATGACGAGACACAGGGCACGTTATTTTTTGACGTTCTAAGAATCCTGATGGCGCACCGCCCGGCAGCTTTCCTGTTGGAAAACGTCAAGAATCTCAGAAGCCACGATCGGGGCCGGACGTTTGAGGTGATCAAGCGCAAGTTAGAGGATGAGCTTGGGTACAAGCTTCAGACACGGGTAATTGATGCGGCACACTATGTGCCCCAGCATCGCGAGCGGATCGTAATGGTCGGGTTCCGGGAAGACGTGCCATTCTCGTTTGATGATATCGATCTGCCAAGACGGGGTCGTTTTGTGATGGGGGACATTCTTCATCCGGAGAATGGGCTGGAGGTACCGGAGCGTCATTACACGGTGGGTGCCAAGGCTGTCGTCAGCGATAAATATACCCTGAGCGACAAGCTTTGGCAGTACTTGCAAAATTATGCGGCTAAGCACCGCGCAAAAGGTAACGGGTTTGGGTTTGGTTTGGTGCAGGGAGACAGCATATCCCGGACCCTATCCGCTCGCTACTACAAGGATGGCTCAGAGATTCTTGTGAATAGGGGCGAGGGCCGGAATCCGAGGCGCCTGACGCCACGGGAATGTGCCCGCCTGATGGGATACGACGAAGACTTTCGGATTCCGGTGTCAGACACTCAGGCTTACAAGCAGTTCGGAAACTCTGTGGCTGTACCGGTATTCTCAGATGTTGCGCGCCTTATGAGGCCGCATATCCTGAGTTTGACGAATTACAGGGCGGAAGCGGCTATCCAAGTTGGTTGACATTCATGACATCAAGACGCGTAGCCGGAACATGGCGGCGATACGTGGGTCAGATACGAAACCGGAAATGATAATTCGCCGTGCACTTCATGCACGCGGCTTCCGTTTCCGGCTGCATAACAATAGCCTTTCCGGAAAGCCTGACCTGACTTTACGCAAACATCGCGCGGTCATCTTTGTGAACGGGTGTTTTTGGCATGGGCATGGATGCAACCTTTTCAAGTGGCCTGGGACTCGGGAAGAGTTCTGGAGAAAAAAAATCTCTGGGAATATGGAGCGAGATCGCAAAACGTATTCAGCACTAGGTGAGGCTGGGTGGCGCATTGCGTTGGTCTGGGAATGTGCGGTTAAAGGAAAACGGCGACTGCCCTTGGAGGAAACAATGGATCGTCTGGTTCAATGGCTGCAATCGGAGAAAGAAATGTTAAGCATCAGCGGAGAGGAAACATGACGCTGATCCGATTGCGGGTATACCCTTCATAGTTGTAGCTTCGAATTATCAATTATTTCCGACAGGTTAGAATAACAGATGATAGATCTGACAAACCCACCTGATGCTCCTCGCCTGATACACGGCCTGCGAGACACGGGCTATGATTTCAATACCGCTGCGGCCGACATCGTGGATAACTCGATCGCAGCGCACGCTTCGAACATTAACATCGAAGTGGTGCTCACTCCTGAAGGCAGGAAGTTCGTTTACTTCGGGGATGATGGCGATGGTATGAACTTCGAAGAGCTTTATGATGCTATGCGTTATGGTGCGAAAGCACGACCGAACCTCGCTAGCCTCGGAAAATTCGGGCTGGGCCTGAAGACAGCGTCAAGCTCGGTCTGCTTGCGGTTTACAGTTATATCGAGGCGCAATCCTGCAGACGAGCTGGCGAAGCTGACCTGGGATCTTCTCCATGTTTCTGAAGTGAACTCCTGGGATATGTTAAAGGAAGACATTACCGCGGACGAGCATGAAGCTTTTGAAGAATATTGCGGCGATACTGGTACGCTGGTGATTTGGTCGAATTGCGATCGACTGCTGCAAAGAAACTACGAAGAACCGGGGGGAGCGAAAGAGAAGGCCGCGGTGAAGCGTGTAACAGAAAATCTCGCTTCTCATCTGTCGCTGGTTCACCATCGTTTTCTGGATCCCGACGATGCAACGGTTCCGAATGTGTCGATCTTTGTAAATGGTGACAACCTCGAAGGATGGAACCCGTTTTATCCTGAAGGGTCAGAGCAGGTTCTTGGGCCAAAGCAGCAAAAACTGGAGTGCATTCTGGAAGATGGCTCCGTTGAAACAGCAATACTGAAAGCCTGGATTCTACCCCACAGCAGCGATTGCACCGACGAGCAAAAAAGAAAAATCCGGCATTCTAACAAAGGTCAGGGTTTTTACGTCTTCAGAGAAAACCGGCTGATACAAACCGGCGGGTGGCTTGGAATTCATGGCTGGAGCGCGATGGAGCCACACATGTCTTTGCTTCGGGTAGAACTCGACTTCTCCCATGCGCTCGATGAAGCGTTCAGAGTAGATGTGAAAAAGTCTCGTATTTTGCTTGATCCTGCTCTTGAGACACGGGTCAAATCACTGATCACTCCGGTCAGAAGAGAAGCCGATGCCAGAAACCGCAGGATTTCAAAGGCGGCTACTGCAAAACGCGGGATCGACCACTCCAGTTCAAACAAGAGTGTTCAGAAAACCCCCAATGTTAAAAAACCATCAGTGGTTTCTGCAAATGTTGAAGGCGGTACCGCAGTCGTATCCAACACGTTTGGCCCGACAATCAAGTTGAAAGCTCCGGTTCAGAACGATGTAAACGCGGAGAGCGTCTACATTGAAGCAGTAGAGGATATGCACTCTGGCGGGTTGTGGGAGCCGGCACTGAGAAGTTCAACGGACAAAGACCATGTCGTCTCGGTCAGGATCAATAAGTTCCACGACTTTTATCAGAAGATTTATCTCAGAGCTAAAGACTCCGGCTACTCCGTTGAAGGTATGGACTTGCTGTTGTGGGCTCTGGCCACGGCTGAGCTGGATCACAAAAACCCGGAGCTTGAAGCTGTTTTCGAAGACTTTCGCGAAGAAGTTGCACTTAATCTGAAGCGGTTGCTACGAGAAGTGTCATTGCCTGCGGATCACGAATTAGGCGACGCGCAATCAGAACTAGATGTTTAAAGACAAAGCAGAACTCGTCCGAAGAACTCTGGCCGCCGGGACAGGTGCTGAAATCAGCCTCAAGTCCGACAAGTCAGGACTTCAGACATCTCTCCAGATCTGGTTTACGGACCTGGGCCGGCGTAATGGGCCAGTTGTGTCATTGGGACCCTCTGGCTTGCGCCGGCACCGCGTTGTGCTGGGCTTCGGATCTTCATCTGAAGCAGTTGTTTTGCAGATGAATCAAGCGGATAATGAAGCCAAAAAACTTGCATTTAGCCTGACGAACAGTATCGGATCAGAAATTGACCTTTATTTTCCGGAGGGGATGACCTCAGAGAACTGGGCGATTGACGATGTCAGCTTTTCAATTACTGCTGAGAGACGAGGAATAAACTCCGTCGTTGACGATGCGGAGATCTCCCGAACCTGTGAAGAAATTGTTGTGCCAATTTTGGCCGCGGTAGCCGAACTAATTGGATATGATGAGGTGCCCGCAGGCATTGAGCACGGCGACGCCGAAATCTTCGAAGGTGCAGTATCTCTGAATACCGTCAAACGAAGAGAGCGCAATCCAAGAAACCGTCTTCTGGCAATTCGTCTTCATGGGCATCGTTGCGGAATATGTGGCATGGATCCGCGAGAAACCTACGGCGAGGCAGGTGAGGTCATCGAAGTGCACCACCTTCAGCCACTGGCGAGCTTGGATAAGCCAAGCACTTACGATCCGGTATCGGACCTGATCCCATTGTGTCCGACATGTCATCGCGTCGTGCACACACGTCGTCCGGTTCCCTGGACCCCAAGTGAGGTTTCGGAGATGATGGCCAATGAAAAAGACTGACGTATCAGCGTTTCCGAATAACTTCTTTGCTCTGAAAGAAAATCCTCCGGCCGGGTTCACTTTGTCCGAACGTGTCGGAGACCCGACTTTGCTAATTGAAAAGTCGGGCATTAGCTACAAGGCTAGCCTCCTAGGCCGACGTAAGGTGAAAGGAGAAATTGTCTCCGGACTGGCGCCTTCGCTCAAGCACAATTGGTATGTTGAAGGAAGTGTTGTTCGGCCCCTACCTCTTGACGTGGCAGAGACCATTGAGCGCCTTTTTTCCGGTTATGACCTCGAGGATCTTTCGTTCCCTGAAGTTCTGGCTTTGCGACGGTTTTCTCAGGATCTCATCTCGGTAGAACTCGAAGACGATGTTCTCAAACCTGCTCGCGATCAGGCTGGAGCGTATCCTATTGAAGCTTCGATCCCGGGCTTAGATGCGACGTTGTTTGGATACCAGGCCGCCGGAGTAGCCTGGATGTGGGAAACGCTTTCTCACACCGGTGGGTTGATCCTTGCAGACGAAATGGGCTTGGGCAAAACAATACAAATTATTTCACTTCTGTTGCTCGACCCGCCTACAGAGGCCGCGCCGGCTCTAATTGTGTGCCCAACGAGCCTCATTGCAAACTGGCGCAGAGAAATCCATACATTCGCACCGGAATTGTCCGTTATGGTCCACAGGGGGGCTCATCGGGCGGGGATTTTTCGAGATCTTCAGGTGGCGCAGGTTGTGATCACTACCTACGAAACTGCGGTGAACGACATCTCAATTATCAGCGCATTTGAGTGGGGTTGGGTGATTTGCGATGAGGCACAGGCTCTTAAGAATCCGGCATCGGCCCGAAGGAGCGAGCTGGCGTCAGTTCCGCGTAAGCGGTGTATCCCAATGACCGGAACGCCGGTTGAAAATAGCCTTTTAGATCTTTGGTCGATTGCCGACTTCGCAATACCTGGACTGCTTGGGACACAGTCAGAATTTGAAGTGGAATTTCCGGATGGGGTGGCCTCAGCGAAGGAGCTGAAAAAAATCACTGAACCAATAATACTGAGAAGACTTGTAGGCGACGTTGCAGGCGACTTGCCTGAGCGCGTGGACATTGATCTTCCGATAGAATTAGGTAATTCACTTGCTGCCGAGTATGAACGTATCAGGTCCGAGACACTTGAAAAATATCCGTCTGCCGGCGCTCTTGTTGCCACAGGTCAGCTTCAGATGTTTTGTGCTCATCCCTGGTTGCGTTCGCAAACGTCATTTGAAGAGCTATACGAGGAAAATGCACAGATCGACTGGGGCAGTTCCGAAGCTCTTGTCACACCGAAGTTAGAGCGAACTGTCGCACTGATACAGGAGGCGTTCTCCAACGGTCGCAAGGTTTTGGTTTTCGCTTCTTACAACCGGTGTGGAGACCTGATCAGGCAAGCTCTCCAACCCGCATCCGAAGTGTTCTGGTCCGCAATTAATGGTTCAACACCGCAAGAGGATCGTCAGATTATTGTTGACGACTACACTGCTCACGATGGCCCTGCTTGCCTCATTCTGAATCCGAAAGCTGCCGGCGCAGGCTTAAACATCACTGCTGCAACTGTAGTTATACATTATACGCAAGTTTGGAATCCCGCCTTAGAAGCTCAGGCAAGTGCCAGAGCACATAGACGAGGGCAAACCGAGCCAGTGACAGTTTACCGGTTATACTATGAGGACACAGTTGAAGCTGTGATGTTGGATCGCTCCAGGTGGAAGAGGGAACTGGGGAATGAAGCTATACCGATAGCAACACGAGACGAATTAGACCTGAAGCGCGCGCTGGAAATTACACCGGACAGAACAAATGACTGAAAAAACATTCACCAAACAATTGACAGCAAATGACACTGGGGAGTCAGGAGCCCATCAGGCGGGTATTCACGTTCCTAAGGGAGAAAAGGAACTGATTGCATTTCTTCCCAAGTTAGACCCGTCCGTAAAAAATCCGGATGCTTGGCTTAGCTGCGTAGACGAGGTTGGTGGGGACTGGTCGTTCAGGTATGTGTTTTATAACAACAAATTTCATGACCCGAATGGTACGCGTGATGAGTATCGAATTACGCACATGACAAAGTTCTTTAAGGCATTTGGAGCTACTGAGGGTGACTTTTTCAGGATTTCCTCCCAAGCAGGAGATCTTCGTTACAAAATAGAAGTCGTGTCTTCAACTTTGGAAGATGAGACAGACCAATTGGGGAAGATCAAGCTCACAGGTTGGAGGCGTTTGCACTAGCGGGTTCGCGGGTACCGCAGTTCATGCGCATATAGCCTCACAGTACTCCCCCAAGCGGAGACAAATTATGGCTGTATTCCAGTTGGGACGTCAGAGGAGTTATATAGTAAGCTGTCTATTCTTCTGACGGTCGAACTGCTTTCGTCAAACTCAAAGTTATGTGGATTGAAACAGCAAAAGTTCTCGCCCTTCCCAACAGAGCTTCGGTAAATAACACCATCAAATCCACGCCGAATTAGCACGTCAGAAAGGAGCTGAGTCGCCGAGTAAAGGTGCCGCTCTTCAGGTATAATCTGAGCGCTCAGCAAAGAATCGATGTGATAAATCAGCGCGTAAAGCTCAAGTCGGGTGTCCGAGCCGGCGAAATGACCAATTGGGAGATCAAAGCGGGCAACTCGGAGATCTTGAGACGCTCGAAATCCTCCGATGGAGACTAGATGACTCGGGTGCGGTCTTATTTCAGCTACCGCGGTATCGATTTCAGAAGCGAGGTACAAAACAGAGACCCCTTCGCGATTCGTGCGACCCGCTGACGCTAGCGTGGGAGGTAAAGCACCAATGTCCGTGCCCGTGTAAGGTTTGGCGACCCGAGTAACGCTGTCCCATTCATATTGAACGGTCATATCCTCAACGCCAATCCTACCTCGATACCAAAGAGTCCCCGCCTGAACAGTAGACGCCACTTCACCTTCGATCTCGTCGACCAACTCCTCCATGGCTGCTTCAACCGCGTGAAAGTTTTCAAGCTTTAGACGTCGCTCAACACCTCGTAAGTCTTTGTTAGTAGTCTTCGGAATCGAAAATTGATGGTAGCGTAGACCGCTTTCGTCGTGGCCCGCGAACAAACAGATTCCTTTGTCTGGATCAGGATAGATTTCCCCTTCCCATGTTACCCGATGAATGAATTCGTCGTTGAACTCCGTGGATTTTGCCACTTCTAGGATCGGGTTTTCTTCACCGAGAAGGATATGATCAATCGAAGAACCGCCCCAATGATGATTGTAGTCTTTTTCATCGAAGTGAAGGCGTATCAACGCCCTTATCAAATTCCTTAACAGCGCAAATCTTTTTGGATTGAAAACACCTCTTTCAGTTCCTCCACAAACGCCGCAGACTCCTTCCCCTAGATCACTCAGAACCAAGTCTCGTACTTCAGGGTGCCTAGCGCATGCTGCACAAAGGCTTACCTTTTCGGTCGTCAAGATTTGCTCATCGTCCATTCAATCTGTACCTTTTTCTTACTTCGTTTTTTCAATTGAAATCACTGCATCGATCCTACACCTGTTGAGGCAACGTGAACGCCGCTACGCGGAGTGGAACATGCCTGGCAACGACTATCAGAGAACGCTAGGTTTTGGTTGAGGACGTGGGGCGTTGTTTGGATAGAAACCGATATAAAAAGGCGAGCCCAGAACGGACATTACAGCGATAGTCAAGTGCGGCTGCTGTGTGCAGAAAGTGGGCTTTGCAAAGTCGAAGAGGGGATCCCTTACAACCCAGAGGAATTACCTCAGACCGGCTATCTTGAGGAGACACCGGATGCTGCGTTGCAAACCATAATAGGTGCCCTAAGCCAGCGCCAGATTTCAAAGACTGTGCCATAAACGTTTAATACCCGAAGTCTTAAAATCATTTCTTTAATGATGAAAACATATCGCCCAAGTCTGCGTCGGAAAATCCACCTACAGCCCTTTCCAAACGACTGGAGTGGATATCAGAGCCCGACGCAGAATCTACGCTTTGAGAAGAACGCCGCAAGCCGCCACCGTCTTTGAATTCCTGCATCTGCTGATCATGCAGTTGCTGTATATTCCACATGTCCTCTTCAAGTTCTTGGCGCTTCCAGCCACCGATGGGTCGCCCTAGATAATGCTCAATTTTGTCCATCTCTTCCAACCAAGAGCCAATTGCTGCCTCTCGATCCTCGTGGCCTGATATGCCGGAAATCTCCAAGCTTTCGACACTCTCGGTAACCGCCTCTTCAAACTGTTCTTGCAAGCATTCCGGCAGGTCATCTCTGTACATGGCGAGATTGTCAGCAAGTCTGCCCAATTCTTCTATTTCCAAGACGTACCCTCTATTTGACAGGTACCTATAGAGTTGAAGCCGAAGCAGCCTCCCGAAAGCGCGTGCACTCTGCAATTCACTGTACTTCCCAAACATCAGGTCATCTATGAGATTAGGTAGATCCACCTCATTGATCCAATAGTTGGTCGATAGTCCACCCTTACGCAAAAAACCGATGAAGTCGGTCTGCTGAGACTTGAGAATGAGGTCACCAATAAACGGACCCAAGTCTTCTAGAGCTTGTCGGCCACCCACTTCTCCAGACTGTATCTGAGAAAGGATAACAGCTGCTGTTTCAGATAACTTGGAAGGATTTCTATCGAAAAACTCAGAAGCTGCTTTCCACAAGTCTTCTGCATTTTCGAGAGTATTAACTGATCGGGCCAGCCGCTCCATAATTTTCGCATCTTTCACTTGCCTGGCCAAAAAGTCCTGCACCGACGGATTAATGAAATTGACCTTCCCACCTTGGAGCACAATGAACGAAGATTTGATTTCACGAAGTGCATCTTCAAATCTATTTTCAGAAATGCTGCTGTCGCTCTTGATATTAAAAGCAACTAACGCCCTTTCGAAAAACCTTCGCAACTTCTCCGCGATGATACCTCTGTTAGGGAAGCCCTCATGTCTCGAAAAATACATGCAGTAGAGCAATACACGCGCCTCCTGACTGATGTGTTGCCTAAAGGGTTTTTCCCAAACCTTTTCAGGGTTATCAAGGGCCTTCAGAAACGAACGTGGGTAGTCTTCAGGTGCGGTATCTCTAAATCGAATATGGTCCGTCATCCATTGCACGATGCGTGGCATGTAGTGCGGATGGTCAACTATGCGAGCAACGTGATCCCCCACCAAGAGCGCCGCAATAGCGCTTTCCTCAAGTCCAGAATGGTATAGGTGATTATATAAAATTCTAGCTTTGATCTCTCTAGTGTAAATATCGAGATCAAGAATCATTTCAGTTAGTTCTACTTGCTCATCATCGAGTGCTTCAGATGCAGTTCGCGCGGTTTCAAAAATGTACTTGCGTGTAGTTAGGATGAACCGTTTTGTACTCCTACCCGAGACGAGCCGCATAAATTCAGTGATCTTTGCGTCATCTTTGGCCAGTGATTTTACATCGAGTTTGATTTTTCCGAGGAAGTCGTCGAAGATAAAAACCTGCCTGTTTTTGGGGTGAAAGGCTTCAAAACCTTCTTCAATGCTACTTATCGCGACAAGCTCCCAGTCGTCTTCGCAGTATTCGGCAGCCAACACTTGCGCCAACGTCGTCTTGCCTACGCCGGGCGGACCTGAGATTATTAAGCAGTGTTGTCTTTTTAGGATGTCGGCGGCCTTGGGCAAGCTTGGATTGGCAACAAAAACCTTCAGTATCCGCTCAATGCCTTCTTTAGTTGCTTCAGTAAAAACGGCTATGTCATTAGTTAGTAGTCTCTGAAGCACTGCCGCGCTTGAAAGCCAGAGTTTGATGTTGCGCTTTTCGACTTCACCGTGCCTTCTCAGTAGAGCATTAATTTCAGCTCGGCCGAGAATTTTTGACGCTGCCACAGAAGGGTGATTTAGCAGAGTTTCGAGGGTCTCTTTTCTAGCAGGTGTCAACTTTTGCGATGTTAGGAAGTAGTACTTGCTCGGCTTAAGCTTATGAATTTTTGGAGACTCTTTTTTTGCTGAGGTCTTCAAGTCAGCCCATGTGCTGTTTCTATAATGTTTGGCCTGAAGAATTACATCGCCTGCCGCGCTGCTATGACGTGCATCTATTCCACCATCCGCGCCTTCCGAAAATGTTTCAAACCTTACGCCGCATTCCGCGCTCATAAGATCAGCTACGAGAGCTTCAAATTCGATAGGTGATAGGTTTCCAAAATCGTATTGCTCGGCCATCAAAAGTCTCGGCTTCATCCATCATCACAACAGCAGTTAGCTTATGCGCAGTATAACTTGAAGGCACAGATAACGTTTCAGCTAAAGATTGCATCCCTTGACGGTAGAGGGCGCAACACTGAACGGACGCTCAGATACGAAACTATACTTTCCATTCCTCTGGTTTTGGGGCGAGGCGATTTTTACTGGTATCTGGGTTGATGACAGCAGCCCAAATAGCGGCGATTAGCTTCGCTCCGAATTCTAAAGCCGCATTAGGGAAGGCCTTTCTGCACCACAGAACGCCAAAGACATCAATTTGCCTCGAGACTATGAACAACGCTTTCTGCGGTGACAGCGGGTCCTTGGGTTAGTTTGTTCATCGGTTGAATGATAGACGCGATGGCCGAACTGCGGGTCTCAGCAGCCAAGTCCGCTGCTTTCAGAACAATGTCGATTTTCTTGGTGTTCTGATGAGCCCGGTAGTCCATACTGTAGTGCACCCGGATGTTAGTGGACTTGAGATTTCGCCCACTTAGACCACTGAACAGCACGCGAACTCGGATGTCCCCAGTGAAGTTGAAATAGTCAGCAATGTGTTTCACGGTCGCGAGAAAGCTGTTTGCATAGGAGATTTGCTGCGCAATCCAGATGTGCTGACCTCTCTCCCACACGAGTGACGACCTGTTCTCGACGGCGCGCTTGATCCATTCCGTGTCTTCCCAATATGAAATGACTTCTGTTCCACTCAAGCATTCGCTTAGTCGCCAAAGTGCCCGATGATCGAAGTCCGAGGTATTCACATGAACTTCGAGCCCGTCCTGATCCGCAACTTCTCTTACAAAGGGGCGATATGGCGAATTGAAGTCGTTTTCGAAAAAGGTATGGGCGCCGCGCGTGTCTTGCGGACGATTTCGCAAGCACTCATTTAGTTGATCGATTGAGACCGGATTGGCGTCAACTAGTTGGAAGCCATATGCGATAAAGCAATTCGTGAGATCAATCTCATACGGATGATCCTGAGCCTCGTCCTTCCACCGATCAAGCGCGTGTTCAAAGTCTGCGTCAAAAACGCTTTGCTCTTCACTTTCCGACATATGTCGAGGTTGTTCGATCATCGTGGATAAAGCGCCAAGCAATGACATCTTGTCGGCCAGTACGCAGCGTCTGATCACGTCCTGCCATTCATCCGGTGCCTCAATGGGTGCAGAAACAGGCCCAGCCTTGCGAATGTAATGGACACCTCTTGCAACACCTTGCGTTCGTCCGCGTTCGTCGTTCGGGCCGTTTTTTCTTCCGCAAACCGGTGAGGTACCACACGATGGAACCCTGATGATTGGAACTGCAAAGTCTATTCCATTTGGTTGTTGCATGCTGACAGTACAGTGTGGGGCTGGTTGCAGGTAGGTTGCCGCGATTTGGTTAATTTGATCTTGGTCGACACCAGTAATTTCGTCAGGAAGTGAGTCGGGATACGATCCGTCGTCTTCGCGTCCTAAAACGATCCATCCACCTCCATGATTGGCCAGCGCACAGATTTCCTTCGCAAGTTTCGCTTTACCGACGTTTTCGTTCAGCGGAAGGGATCGCTTGAATTCGACATCTAAGTCTTCGTTTGGAAACTCAAGGGCCTGGCTGAAATCTAGTAGCAGTTGGTCGGGCATATTCTTTCTAGACTTGTTTGTTACTTTAAACTGTTAGTGAATACAGAAGAGCGGGACATGGAATTGCATCGTCTTCACTCAGAGTTTCACCAAGCTTTGTCGTTTAGCAATGACTGGTTTGACCGTGCTCTCACCCCTCAAGCGTCGGGCGGCATTGGTCACTTTGGGTTCAGTGTTTTGTTCACTGCATATGCAAAAATCTCTGTGCTGTTTTAGTAAGTTCGACTTCCACACGGCCCATGGTTCAAGGAAAACGATTTGCCAGCTTTACTCAGCTGCTGAAAGCGTGCCTTTTGGCTTTAGATCGTAGCTCGACTGGCTATCCAGTATCTTCACAAAGGCTTCATTCCGATTACTTGCACGATCAACCAACCTGTCGAAAGCTAACACCTCAATTATGAGATTCAGCTCTTTATAGTAGCGGTAGGCCATTTGGCCACCGAAGTTGGTGAGAATGAAGTCTTCAATTTTCAGATATCGCTCAAGTTTAGTGTTCCAATCAGCCAAGATGTAGCCGCGAACCATTGATGTTTCTTCAATGATCCTTTCTCGGCCGCCTGAATCAATGATCTTGCCGCGTTCACGGATATCCATGATTTGGTTTTTTAGTTGATCCACCGGATTCTTGGTGTCGGCTTCCTTTGAGCTATCGTAGTCTTTCTTTTGAGGGCGTTTCATTTCGACCACCATCAATTCATTTTCATTGTTGATAAGTAAGTCGTGGGCAAATTGGCCCTTCTTTCGCGCGGTACCTTCCGGTGTTCGGTCGCTGGAAATGTATCTGGCATAGGCCAAGTCGTCGTCAATCAACCAAAGATTATGTGAGGAATAGTCTATCTGCTCGCTGTCCTTGTAGCGGGGGTAAATCAACTGATGGACTTTATCTTCCGTCGCAAGACCGTCTTCATTTCTGTTCAACATTTCCCTGAAAACTTTGATCACGTGATTGCGGTAGGCAACGTACACAGCCAGCGCCTCCTTGGCATCCTCAGGTATTTTGTTTCGTACCACATGCACAAGGTCCTCGATACTGGTGTCTTCACCCAGTTTCGTGAAGTCAAATTTTTGCCGGAAACGCTCTACAAACAAGTCTTGTGCAAGTTGCTCGCGCGTCTCAGTAATCCCCCGCTTTTTGACAAACTCTTCGGTACTCTTGCCCGCCAAACCACGCCTTAAAAGCGGGTCAATTGCAATAAGGTGGTCAACCTGTTCCTTCATTTTAGCTCGACGACCGGAGGTGTACGATTTTTCAAGCTCTAAAATGTGGGCTTTGGCGAAGGCTATCAGATGCTCTTTGACCGTCTTCTTTTTCTTATTGTGTTCAACTTTACCATGCAGGTTGATGATCCGATCCCGCGATTGCGACGATTTGAAGAAGTCGCTGGAAACAGCCACGAGGTAGTAGTACCGCTCTTCGTCGTCCCCTTTCTTTTCCACGAAGGGCTTGGCATTCAGTCCCGATGAGATGTTTTCAAGTTCACTCGCGGCGCGATTGTTAGCGTAAAAATATAGCCGATGCTTCTTAGCGTGCTCTTCGCCAACCTTGAAGTAGTCAAAGGTGAAATCGACGGTTTCAGTCCCAATTTTAAGGTTTTCGATACGCTTACCGCCAACCGCCAATGATTCATGGAAATACTTGTAAAGGTTGAAGTCAGCACCTTCGATTCTCAATATAAAGTGCTTGGGGACTTTTCGTTGTATAAACTCGATAAGGAAGTGGTCCAGCACAGCGGATACGATGTCTTCGGCGGTGTGACTGTGCTTTCGATCTTTGCCTTCAAAAACAAAGTAATCCTCAAAGTCGGCTTTGGGCGACTTCATAAGCACTGTTACGCCCGTATCATGCTGGTGCGCACCTGCGCCTTTGGATTCCGTGACCGTGATCAAGTTGTCGTCGTCCGAAAAAGGATCGTATCGGTAACACCCCTTTGTCAGTATCCCGTCGGCTTGTTTTTGCCCTGACGAATAGAAGATACGGCTATACACCTTGAACGCCATGAACCGGCCAAATCCTTTCCCCCCTCGTTCATACTTGTTCCCAGTCAACGGGGTAAGAAATGCTGACAGATTGACTTCATCAAATCCATTCCCGTTATCCACAACGCGAACCTCTCGCGTAAGTGCATCAAAGGTTACGTCAATACGTCCTTTTTCCTCCAATTCATCTCCAAAACGCTCTTCGATGGAATGAATTGCATTCCAAATCGCTTCGTACATGGGAAAGAGGAAGCCATGTAGCCCGTCAGGCAGAACAGCGCGTTTGACTTCGGACGCCAAATCAATCGTCTTATGTTTCAAATCAAAAACACCTTTCTAAAATACCTCTTACGCGAATAATCAGTGTGCCGCTGCCACCTTAGCGGTACTACCGTGGAATCATAGGCGTTTTTACCGTGGCGTTGCAGCAGTACGATTAGTCGCACCGCCTTTGCCACACTAATGGGTGCATTTCTGAAGAGGTTGGGGCTTGCTGGACGACGGTGAGCGATTGGACTAGCCTGCAGTGAATTGGACAAAAATAGACACTGAGGGATGATTGGTGCGATTCCAAAACGCGGAATCACATAAATAAATCAAATACTTGAAATAATATGAGAATTCCACTGGGGGTATTTTGTGGGGTATTGAAGGCAATTAGATATGACTTTCGCGTTTAATTTCAGATGTTTACCGTATTTTTCCGATTCCGCCCCCGGCACCATAAAAATCTCCTAATTTTATGATTATAATGAATAAATCATGCATCGGGCTTAACTTATCCACCCAAATATCCACCTTTTGGACTTAGGTAGGCTAGCGACAGTGGAGCCTTGCAACCTGATGCACGGTGAAAGCTAGCGCTCTGGCGATACGACTACAACAACGTTAGGGCGCACTCATCGCTCGGCAACCAAACACCCGTAGAAGCGCGTCGAACGCTTGAGCAATTTGATGGCTCCGCGACCGACGCGCTTACCCAAAACGACGAAGAGGAATATGAAAATCAGACCCGCAGACTCTCGTTATAAATGAGGGAGCCTCGGGGCAGGTCACTTCCCAAGCCGGAATGACGATTCGACGAATGAATGATCGCAGCGCCAGGGCGGACTTCGCTACCTTTCAAGGCGTCATCACAAGGAATGCGTAGTTTCTTAGGGTCAGGATGCATTGATTTCCCGAGCGCTGCGTGTTTCACGGCTCTGAAAACAGAGCGGTGACATGAGCAATCCTTTCTGGCTGACCGACGCACAGATGGCGCGTCTG